>WTCH01000102.1 GCA_013138675.1 Woeseiaceae bacterium
CCTACGGTTCTAAATGAGTAATGGTCGCGGCTGAAGCCGCTCCTACGGTTCTAAATGAGTAATGGTCGCGGCTGAAGCCGCTCCTACAGTTCTAAATGAGTAATGTAGGAGCGGCTTCAGCCGCGACAAGGTGATCCCGAGTGAAACCGGAACTGCGGGTCCGGGTCTTCAATCAACCTCGATTCAATCGCCTTCAGCTCTTCCAGCCGCACGTCGATTTCTTCTTCGGTGACGCCGCACTCCGATTTGGCGAACGCGATGTAGTGCTCGAAGTGGCGCGCCTCAGATGCGAGCAGCCCGTTGTAGAACTTGCCGAGCTTTTCCGGCAGGTGCGGCGCGAGTGCTGCAAAGCGCTCGCATGAGCGCGCTTCGATCAGGGCGCCTACGAGTAGAAGGTCAAGCAACTTGTAGGGCTCTTCGTCGCGTACCGCGTCCCTGAGGCCACCCGCATATCGCGATGCCGTCAAACGCTCGAACGGGACACCCATGTCCTCCATGATTGAGCGCACTTGCTCGAAATGCCGCAGCTCCTCGCGTGCAAGCCGGGACATACATTGTGCCAGCCGTGTCCTGTCCGGATATCGATAGAGAAAACCCAGCGCGGTTGACGCTGCCTTCAGTTCACAATTGGCGTGATCGAGCAGTATCTCGGGCACGCGACTGCACGCCTCGTCAATCCAGGCCGGCGGCGTTTCCGTATCGAGAAAATCGCGTATTGCCTGCGGCACTACAGCCATTCTTCGATCTCGTCAGAGGACTGCAGGCGATCGTCCGGAAGTTTGGCCAGCATCATGTTGAGCAGCGCCTGGTACCTGGAAAAACGCGGCCGCAGCAACGGTATCGGTGCCTGCGCGTGCTTGTAGATGATGCCCATGGCCGTATCCGCCCGAAACGGTTTCTGGCCGGTCAGCATCTCGTGGAATATAACCCCGAGGCTGTAGATGTCGCTTCTGTGATCCACGTCATTACCATGGCCCTGCTCCGGGCTCATGTAATACGGCGTACCGAATATCTCGCCCTCGTCGGTCAACTCCATGCGCAAGCGCATGCGTTTGGCGAGCCCGAAGTCGATCAGCGCGATCGAGTCATCACTGCGCAACATGATATTGCCGGGCTTGAGGTCGCGGTGCAGGATT
This sequence comes from Woeseiaceae bacterium, assembly GCA_013138675.1. GTDB lineage: Bacteria > Pseudomonadota > Gammaproteobacteria > Steroidobacterales > Woeseiaceae > UBA1847. The sequence continues at coordinate 1,137 of WTCH01000102.1, forward strand.
CCGACACGATGTACCTCCGCCAGTGCGCTCGCAATTTGCCTCAGGTAACGCACCGCATCCGGTTCCGTGATACCCGCGGAAATCCGCCGGCGCAGGTCCCCTGCATCGATGTATTCCATCGCAATGTGCGCGTGCTCATCACTGACACCCAGGTCATAGATCTTGACGATATTCGGATGCTCAATTTCGGCAATCAGTTCGTATTCCTGCAGGAATCGATCGAACGCACCGATGTTGTCAGCCACATCGGGCAGTTGTTGCAATACCTTGAGTACGATCTTGACGCCCGTGGACTCTCGTTCCGCGAGGTAGATCGACGAGTGCGATGTGGCTCCCAGTTTCTCCAGGAAGCGGTAGCCTCGAATCAGCGGGTGTATCCCGGTGCGTTCATCACCGACGAACAGTGATCCCGTCGACGCGACTCGCCGCCGCGACACGAGGACGTCACTGAGTTTTACAGTCAATGCATCGTGGCGAACCTCATCACGAACGATAAACGCATCGGCTCCGGCTTTCAGGGCCTCCTCGGCGTCGCCCTGATTCCCGAAATAAACGACAGCCGGAAACCCCTGCGTTTTGCAAAACTGCTGGAGTATCGCGAGCCCGTCGCGATCACCAGATGCACTGCCGAGCAACACAATGTCGTTGCCCGCGCCGGAGAACTCGTCAGGCAGGTAACCCGCCTCGGTAGGGTCGTAGGCCGAGATGATCGCGTCCGGCCAGTGGGTCGTGACGTGATGCATGATCAGGCTGCGAAACTCCGCCTGCCCGTCGATGATCATCATCTTGACACTCATGAGACAGTGCCGAGCGCCATGGATGGCGTGAATGCAGGCAACGCAGGAGCAGTTGCCTGCGCGGCCGACGCAGAATTACATACCGACAGCGGTATTCGAGTTCTCAGCATCCGGGGCATCCATTGCAGAGCGCCCTGTGCGCCTGGCTTCGCGCATTTGTTTAGCCGTGTCATTTCTGCGCCGCTCAATCTCATGCAGGTATTCGTCAGTAATATCCCCGGTGACATATTCGCCGGAGAAGCAGGAAGTATCAAACTCTGTGATGTCCGAGTTGTCGTGGCGAACCGAGCGAATCAGGCCATGAAGGTCCTGGTAGATCAACCGGTCGGCACCGATCAGCTCCTGAATTTCCTCGATCGAGCGCCCATTGGCGATCAACTCCGCTGCTGCCGGCATATCGATTCCATATACGTTCGGGTAGCGAACAGGCGGCGCAGCCGAGGCAAAGTACACTCTGCGCGCACCGGCCTCCCTGGCAAGCTTGATGATTTGACGCGATGTCGTGCCACGCACAATCGAGTCGTCAACCAGTAACACGTTCTTGCCGCGAAACTCGAGATCGATCGCATTGAGTTTGTGGCGCACTGACTTCGCACGTTCTTCCTGCCCCGGCATGATAAATGTGCGACCGATATAGCGATTCTTGATAAATCCTTCGCGATACTTCGTACCCAGGTGATGCGCAACCTGTACAGCCGACGTTCGGCTGGTGCTGGGTATTGGAATCACGACATCGATGTCGTGGTCCGGAAAATCGCGCACGATCTTGCCTGCCAGCTGTTCACCCATGCGCAAACGCGCCTTGTACACGGACAAATTGTCGAGGATCGAGTCGGGCCGTGCGAAATAGACGAATTCGAAGATGCACGGCGTATGAGGCGATTCGCCGCGGTGCTCGCGGGTGTGCAGCACCCCATCTTTTTCGATGAAAATTGTCTCGCCGGGCTTCACATCGCGAAGCCGTTCGAACTGCAGCACATCCAGCGCGACGCTCTCAGAGGCGACCATGTAGTCGGAGCCCTGCTCGGTTTCACGTTCGCCAAGCACCAGTGGTCGGATGCCGTTGGGATCGCGAAACGCGACAACACCGATACCCACGATCAGTGCGACGACTGCGTAGCCGCCTTTGCAGCGCCGGTGCACGGCTTCTACCGCCTCGAAAATCTGATCGGCAGTTGGCCGGCCATTCGCACAGTTCTGCAACTCGTGCGCAAAAACGTTGAGCAGGACCTCGGAATCCGATCCGGTACTCAGGTGCCGGCGATCCTCGCTGGTCAACATTGCTGCCAGTTCATCGTAGTTGGTCAGATTGCCGTTGTGACCGAGGCAGATGCCGTACGGCGAATTAACGTAGAACGGCTGCGCCTCTGCCGCGCGAGAGCCCCCGGCCGTCGGATAACGAATGTGACCGATACCGATATTGCCGGTCAGTCCCAGCATGTGGCGATGACGAAACACGTCACGAACCAGGCCATTGCTCTTGCGCTGCCGCAAGCCGTCCTCGCCCCAGGTCACGATGCCAGCCGCGTCCTGGCCTCGGTGTTGAAGCACGGTGAGTGCGTCATAAATGGACTGGTTAACAGCTTGCTGACTGACAATTCCAACGACGCCGCACATAACTCAAATCATCTCCGGTTCGGTTACCAGGATTTCATAGCCCTGTGGCGCCATGACCTCGATCCATTCTGCGACCACCTCAAGCTGCGGTATCAAAATGGATTTTTGCCACCAGGGGTCGTTGTCGAATCCGGCGAACTCACCGCCGAGAACGAACAATGCGGCCAGCAGTATTCCCCGTGCGGCGCCAAACGCCGAACCTGCCAGGCGATCCATGCCGCTCAGCACTGACAAGCGCACGAGTTTCGAGATTCCCCAGCCGAGCAAACCGCCAATGGAAAGAATGACAGCAAATACAAGAACCCGTCCGAACCAGGCCTTCAGCTCTTGCGAGCTTATCCAGCTGTCCGAAATTTCGCCGACTGATGGTCCGAAATAGAGTGCTGCCCAGATGGCCACAAGCAAGGCAGCCAATGAGATTGCTTCCTTAACGAAGCCACGGATGATGCCCACGATCACGGATATAACAACGGCGACGGCAATGAGAATGTCGATGATCGGCATCAGAGATGTCGGGTCGGCTCGAAGTGCTCGGGAGGATGGATGCAGATTCTAACAGAGTCCGTAGCGGCCACAAGAAATTCTACGGGTGCGGCAAAACCTTGCCATCATGGCCGGCCTTCTTGAGGCTCGCGGCCACCGCTTCAGCGGCTGCGCGGTCCTTTTGTGGTCCGATACGAACACGGTGCCGCTGGCCGTCGCTCGTCATGACCTGGCTCAGGAAGGCGGCGTGCCCTTGCTTGCGAAGGTCGGCCGCGAGGCGCTCGGCATTTTCCTGGTTAGCGAAGCTGCCAAGCTGCACAGCCCACATGCCGGTCGATGACGTCGTTGCAGCAGGTTGTTGTTCCGCAGGGGCTTCTTCGGCCACCGGCTCTGGTGCCGGCCTGGTTTTGACCGGCTCCGGCTCGGGATCGGATTGCTCGACGACCGGTTGGGATTTCGGCGGCGTGTCCGCAAGTTGATTCGCGGGAACCGGTTCCGTGCGATCACGATCCAGGACAACCGTCCTGTTCTCCTGCTCCGACTGACCCGGAAGCGGCACACGCTCACTAACGATTTCGCCCTCACCTGGCGGACCGTCAAGGAATACCGGGACGACAAGGACCACGACGAGGACCAATGCGGCGGCACCGATAATGCGTTCTTTCAAGGCTCGTTCCATCATGATTAGCGACGCGAGTATAGCTGGTTCAATGCCGGTCCAACCAGATAAAACGATCCGGTGACAAGTACCCGATCATCGGCATTCGTTAATTCCTGTGCGCGATCCATAGCAGCGATGAGGGAGTCCGCGACAAGGCAGGCTGAATTACTGGCATTGGCAACACGCCTGCCCAGTTCATCGGCGCTGAACGCGCGCTGGCTGTCCGCGGTGACCGCGATCCAGTGATCCACCTCGTCCGCCAGATGCGCGACGACACCTTCGACGTCCTTATCGTCGAGCATCCCCAGTATCGCCACGGTCTTACCCGTATGCCCGTCCGCTCGCAGAGCTGCCGCGAGTACGCGAGCAGCATCCGGGTTGTGCGCGACATCGACAATCCAGTTCCCGTTTGCAGATATCTTCTGCAGGCGCCCGTCGAGCCGCACGCGCTGCAAGGAAGTGCTTATCGCATCGGAATTCAGGAGCTCCTCCAGCCCCGCAGCCTCAATCAGCGCGAGTACCCCAGCCGCATTGGCCAACTGGTGCTCACCAGCCAGTGACGGGCGTGCAAGCCCTTCGAAATCGTGCGTAGCTCCCTGCCAGGACCAGTTATCCCCATCGACCTGCCAGTCAAAATCCTGGCCGGCCACAAGCAGTTTCGCGCCGGTCTCACTGGCCCGATCGAAGATCGCGGGCGGTATCTCACGGGCAGAGAATATGACGGGCTTGTCCCTGCGCATAATGCCGGCCTTCTCAACAGCAATCGCCGCGATGTTGTCGCCCAACCATTCACAATGATCCAGCGCGATGTTCGTAATGATGCCGGCAGTTGGCTCGACGGCATTGACTGCGTCGAGCCGCCCGCCCATGCCAACCTCCAGCACGAGCGTGTCAACACCGGCCTTCGCGAACACGACCAGCGCGGCGAGCGTGCCGAACTCGAAATACGTCAGCGCCTCATCCTCACGTAGCGCCTCGATTTGTTCGAACGCCGCGATGATCTCTTCATCCGCTACCTCAACCCCGTCGATCCGAATGCGCTCGTTGTAATGCAGGATATGGGGCGACGTATAGCAACCGACCCGGAAGCCGTTATGCCGCAGCAGGGACTCGAGCATTGCGACCGTCGAACCCTTGCCGTTAGTGCCGGCAATGTGAAATACGCGGGCAGCAATCGGAAGCGCCAGTCGCTCGAGAACCCGAACCACGCGCTCAAGGCTGAGATCGATTTCTCGCGATGAAATAGTCTCGAGCTTCGCCAGCCAGTCGGACAAAGCCATAGCGGTGGTACTCATGAGAAATTACTGTGAAACGGGGCTTGGACGATGCTCGAACTTGGCCAGCAAGTCGGCGACCTGCTCCCGCATCTGACGTCGGTCAACAATCATGTCGATGGCGCCGTGGTCCAGAAGAAATTCGCTGCGCTGGAATCCTTCGGGGAGCTTCTGCCTCACGGTCTGCTCGATGACGCGAGGGCCGGCAAATCCGATCAGGGCGTTGGGCTCGCCAATGTTGACGTCGCCAAGCATCGCGAGACTGGCTGAAACGCCGCCGGTCGTCGGGTCGGTCAGCACCGACACGTACGGCACACCTTTGTCGCCGAGCCTGGCGAGCGCGGCTGCCGTCTTCGCCATCTGCAACAGCGAAAATAGAGCTTCCTGCATTCTGGCACCACCGCTTGCAGCAAAAGAGATGAGCGGCATTCCGTTTTCTGCAGCGAAATTCGCCGCGCGTGCGAAACGCTCACCAACGACCGACCCCATGGAACCACCCATGAATCCAAACTCGAATGCGCAGACCACAACTGGCCGCCCCAGCAATGCGCCGCTGACCGACACGAGGGCGTCTTTCTCGCCGGTCTTTTTCTGTGCCAGCACGATACGATCACGATAGCGTTTGCTGTCACGAAATTTGAGCGGGTCCTGCGGTTCGAGATTTCCGGACAGCTCTTTTTGAGAGTCCGGGTCGAGGAAGAAATTCAGGCGCTGTCGCGCACCGATACGCAGGTGGTGATCGCATTTTGGACACACCTGCAAATTGCGCTCGAGTTCATTGCGGTACAACTGGGCATCGCATTTCGGGCATTTGATCCATACGCCTTCCGGTACCGAGCGCGTGCGCTTTTCGGTACTGATACGGGACGGCATTAACTTTTCGAACCAGGACATTAAAACATCCTATCTCAAATTTCGCTCAATGGAAGCCTGAATCAGAGTCTTTCAGGGTGCGAACATGTCAGTAATTGTGATTCGGATTCTCGGGCAAGTCGAACTCTTTCGGGTACCCGACA
>WTCH01000370.1 GCA_013138675.1 Woeseiaceae bacterium
ATGAGGTCGCACGTATCCGCGGTGAGATGCAGAAAATCATCGATAGCCTCGACTTCGGCGGCAGCTTCCAGGACTTCCTCGTGTTCCTGCGTACCGATCCGCAGTTCTATTACGATACTCCGGACGAGCTGTACCAGGCCTATCTCGCAACCAGCAAACGCATCGATCCCGAACTCGTAAATCTGTTCGGCACGCTGCCCCGCATGCCGTATGGTGTGAAACCGATACCCGACTCGATTGCACCCGACACGACGACCGCCTATTACTCGCGACCTGCCGCTGATGGCAGCCGTGCTGGTACTTACTGGGTCAACCTATACAAGCCCGAGGTGCGGCCGAAGTACGAGATCGAAGTACTTTCCGTTCACGAAGCTATGCCGGGACACCATTTGCAGATTGCTTTGCAGCAGGAACTTGGCGACATGCCGAACTTCCGTCGCTTCATGGGCTTTACCGCATTTGTTGAGGGCTGGGGACTCTATAGCGAAAGCCTGGGCCCCGACCTTGGACTCTATAAAGACCCTTACTCGCAGTTTGGTGCCCTGACCTACGAGATGTGGCGCGCGGTACGTCTCGTCGTCGATACCGGCATGCATTACAAGGGATGGACACGCCAGCAGTCCATCGACTTCTTCAAGGACAATGCGGCCAAGACTGAACTCGACATCGTCAACGAGATCGACCGTTACATTGGCTGGCCGGGGCAAGCGCTTGCTTACAAAATCGGTCAACTCAAGATCAAGCAAATTCGTGGCCGAGCCGAGACCGCGCTTGGCGATGACTTCGATGTGCGCGCGTTCCATGACGAGTTGCTCGGCGCAGGGGCTCTGCCTTTGGATCTTCTGGAGCAACGCATGGATGCGTGGCTGGAGCGGAAACGGGTCGCGGCTGAAGCCGCTCCTACAAATTCCAACTAGCATCTGTAGGAGCGGCTTCAGCCGCGAATGGTACGGCGCCGCGCCTCCCACTGGTCGATCGGGTGTAGCGGACCCACTGGACAGTAGTGCTCTTTGGTCGACGTTCCTGTCATTCGTGAATACAGGTCGTGAAACGCACGCATCTCGCAGCCCGGCGTACCAATGACTGCGGCGACTACGAAGGCAATCCCCAAGTGGCTGAAGAGGTAGAGCTCCCACAGCCAGACTGATCGGGCCAGCGCTTCGGTTTCAACGGTTCCTGCTGTCAGGTAGCCGAAACCTGCGATCGCCAGAAAAAATCCGGCACTGACCAGCGCAGGCCACTTTTTCCAGGCTCGCGAGAAGCCGATGTTGACGACGTAGCTGATCAGAAACAGGCCGATGAAGATGCCGTTCCAAACGACAGATCTGATGTGCCCGTCAGCGCCGATGGGATTTTCAGCTACCTGAATCAACCCGTAAGCCTGCGATAGGCAAAGAATTCCGAACGCGAACCTGACGATTCGTCCCAGTGGCCCGGGCCGTGGCAATGAACCCGGTTCGTCGAGTTGCAGGTCGGTCGATGCCATCAGATTCTGTCAGTGACTCACTGCCTCCAGCTCCATTTCCAAGGCATCCATTGTGACGTCGATATCGTCGATCGACTCAACGCCCAAACTTCGGCCTTCGCCATCGAGATACTCGATACGGTGCGCAAAAGTTATTCCCGATGACTCTCTAAAATCGCTCTGTCGAATGCTGTACTCCACATCACCGTCATCATTAAGCATGTCTGCTCGAACCAACGCACCACCGTGGCTGTTGACGTACAAATACCACTCCGGTCCATTGTTCTGCTTCAAGTGCAGGCGCCATGCAAGTACATCACCGATCTTCAACATGCCCGACATCGACACTTCGTGTTGCTTCTGCGGCCATTCGACAAACAGTCCATCGAATTCGAAAGCACTCAATAATTTTTGCTCGAAGTCGACGGGTAGACCACGGTCACCCTCTGCGGCCCCGGAGACATTGCGTTGCAAATGATTGGGACGAGATGCATGCGTTGTCAAATCGTATGTCTTTTCACCTACTTCGAGCCGCCCGCGTTGCTCAATCGACTGTATGCGCTTCAGGTTCTTGTAGCCCCCCCTACCCATGATGTGCTGCCGTACAGCAACATTGCGTGGTTGTGCCACCCTGGGAATGAAAGTCCCGTCCGCTAATTGTTCACCGTCACTCAGCCTCGGCTCCACAGAACTCGCGTACTGGCCGCCGTCCAGCTCCTCAACGTATTTTCGAGTTTCTGCAGCAAAGCGTTCAGCATTCAATATCAGCTCGCGCGGGAATCCGCCAGACAGGCCAGTTGTTGATCCGAGTTGATGCTCGTAGTAGTCCGGAACTGGCGGCAACAGGCCGTCCCATCGATACTCAGGTCCGTAGATCGCCCAGAAATCCCAGACATACATGCGGACGTCCATAACTTCTGTGAAGTGCTGTCCGATGATGCCGGTCTCTTCCCAATAGTGATGAATGCGAGGGCCGTCGAGCAAAGGAATGGAATCGCCCACGTGGTGTTGCTTGGCTCCCAATGTCGGCACATGCACAACAAAAGTGACGAGCCGCTCGTCATTCTGACTGGCGGCAAGAAATTCGTCATTCAAATCGGCCATCCCGCGCAGGCAAATGCCACAGGTTGGGCCGCTTATGAACAGCAGCCGCACCTTGCCCTGGTTGTCGTTGAAGTCGTCTTTGAGTTGCTGCAAGTCTTCACCGATAACGACAAGTTCCGATTGTGACTCGACTGGTGCGTCGCCCGGCACAGCTGTCCCTGCTGAATCAACCGTGTCACCGCAGGCTGTCATTGCAACAGAGAAAAACAGAAATAGAGTTAGCTTGAAGTTCATCACCTTAACGCCTCCGGTGTTGGGTCTACTAGAATCCATTGCAGGTCTTCGGCAAAGAACGCGAGTACGATCATGACGGCCGCCACCCATAGCATTACTTTCAACCATGTCGATGGACCCGTCGGGCAGGTGCCATCCTCACAGACAGCTTGTGGTCGATACACGCGCCAAAAGGCCCAGGCAAGCATCACCGCGGCCACGCCGATAATGTAGGGCCGCATCGGCGCCCAGCGCGCCATCGTGACCGCACCGGACACGCCAAAAAGAACCACTGCCCACGGGCCGATGCAACACAAACCAATAAACGACGCGAAGACGCTGATGCTGATCGCACCGCCAGTCGTTGTGGCAACTTGCTTTTCATCGTTCATCGCCGTTTATCCATCGCTGCATCCTTCACCCAGCTGAATCGGCGGGCACTTGACCGTGCCGAATGAGCAAAACACACAGCAGTCACCAGCATTGGGCCTGAGCACCTCTTCGCAATTCGTACAGTCATAGAAAAACTGGCAGGCATCTGCGGGCATGCGCTCACGGGCCTGGTGGCCGCAGTGTGGGCAGGTGATCACTGAGTATTCAATAAATTCAGCCACTTACAATTGCCTCTAATTGGCCCTGCTGCGAATAAAGGCGTATGCTAGAGCCTATAGTTACTACAGGGTCAAGTAAAAATGCGTATCGGTGAAATGGCTACAAGCTGTGGGTGCCCGGTGGAGACGATTCGTTATTACGAAAAGATCGGCCTGATGCCGCCTCCTGTGCGACTGGCCAATGGCTATCGAAGCTATGACGACGCGCATCGTAAATGGCTGCAATTCATTTTGCGCAGCCGTGCGCTGGGATTCAACCAGGAAGAAGTTCGGAGGCTGACGGACATCGCGCATCAACAAAAGCCCGCTTGCGCTGCCGTGCATGATCTTCTGCAGGAGCACGTCGACGACGTGCGCAAGCGGGTCGTTGAATTACAACGCATGGAAAAATCTCTCTTACGTCTAAAGAACAAATGCCAGGACGGCACATTGCATGACTGCCCTGTTGTCGACGAGCTGATGGAGTAATTGCTTGAAAACGAAGTTGCGAAGTTTGCATGTCTTCCTCCTCTTGCTGGTGGTGCTTATCGGCCCGGTACTCTTCAAACAGATCTGGCCAGTTGAACGGCGGCAATACGATTGGGTGTCGCTTGATGAAACGCAGTACACAGAAGTCACGTTTAGAAACACGGAACAGCAACTTGACCTGGGCGGGATGCTATTCGTCCCGGCCGGTCACGGGCCTTTTCCCGCGGCGGTTATCATTCACGGTTCTGGCACAAGCCGGCGAGACAGCGGTTGGTATCTAACGCTAACGAATCACCTGCAACAGAACGGCATTGCCGTTCTCCTGCCCGACAAACGCGGATCCGAAAAATCGCAGGGCGACTGGCGGGTCGCCGACTTTCACGATCTCGCCACGGACACGCTTGCGGCCGTTGAGTTTCTGCGCGCACAAAATGAGGTGCCCGTTTCCAGGATCGGCATTATCGGCATGAGTCAGGGCGGCTGGATTGCGCCAATAGTGGCCAGCGAATCCAGTGATGTTAAATTTGTCGTATCGATGGTCGGCTCTGCCGTCACTCCGACCGAGCAGCTCATCTATGAGGAAAACCACAACCTGCGCCAGATGGGCTTTCTGCCCGGTGTTTCCAACGTGATAGCACTGGCATCGACAGCCTATATCCGCAACATCGCGCAAGCTGAATTCTGGGACTGGGTCGCCAATTACGATCCTGTTCCCTATTGGCGAGAAGTGAACGTACCGGCACTTGCTCTCTACGGTGCCGATGACACCAACGTACCATCCGAGGAGAGTGTGAAGCGGTTGAACGCACTCGGAAAATCGAACTTGCGCATCGAGGTTTACGAGGGATCAGGTCACGCGTTACAGGATCCGGTTGGCCGCGGCAATAGCATCATCCGCGAAGAGGCATTGGCTGCGATCAGGTCAACGATCGAACTGGATTGACGTTTGCCGGTTCGCAGGAAACTCGCGGCGGGCAACGCGCGCCCGCTGTTCCGGCGTAGCTTTCCGATCGAAAATTTCTTCAATGCGAGCAATACGACTCGCGAGCCCGGTGCAATTGGCGATCTGGATATTGAGGCCCGGCCTCGCGTTCATTTCGA
>WTCH01000069.1 GCA_013138675.1 Woeseiaceae bacterium
AATCGATCAGCCCGGGCACGATCAGCTTGCCACTGTGGTCCTCTACCTGCACTCCCTCTGGCAATACAGGCAGCAGCTCATTCGCTGTTCCAATCTGTTTGACTCGTCCGTCCTCGACGACGAGCAGTCCATCGTCGATATGTTCGACTGCAGCTTTGTCAGCGTGAGGACCCGGGTCAGACAGGCAATGAAAGATTGACGCGCGAAATGCCTGTTGCATGCTTAGGGCTCAACCAGCATCACGGGCTCATCGAGGCTGTGCATGTCGCAGTTTGGCTGGTCAGCGGCGCGATCGATGATCAGGAAATCCTGCCCGCTTTCAAAGGCGATCAGTGGCATGTGCCACGTGCCACGAAGGTAGTTGATGCCCTGGCGACCGTTCGTCACAAAAGCGCACAGGTCTGAAGCCTCCACACTCTCCTCCGGCGGCGCAACGACGACGATCATGCGACTTGGACCGAGAGGTACGAATGCCTGGCTGCCGAGCGGGTGCCGCTCGACCATATCGAGACGGTAAGGCAATGCGGTGGCGACCCGACAACGCGCAATGCTGACTGCAACGCGGCCATCGTCACTCATATCCAGCCTGCAAAGGTCGTCGAATCGTTCGAATCGCTCTGCGTTCATAGCTGCGGTGCGATCGACCACGGACCCGATAACATCGCCGAATGGCGCAAAGCGTTCGCTCGTTAGTAGCTTGGGAACCAGCGTAATCGTCATGTCGAGTCACCCAGTTGAATGTGCCCAAACAAGCGCACGCGGCTCACGCCACCGTCCGGATAAATCGACATGCGCACATGACTTACCGGGCCAAGCGCATTGAGCTCCGATTCGAAATAGTGCTGCTTGTCCATCTCGAGCCTGGATTCGGGTAACAACGTCTGCCAGGCATCGCTGTCAGGAGATGCGTCGCCGGCACTACTAAACATTGCGGCCTCCAGCGACACACGGTCCGGATAGTTGCCCTTGAAATGCGCGGTATCTACTTCGATTTTGTCGATGGCTCCGGCATGCCCCAATTCGAATATCACCCAGTCGTTACCCGGACCACGACGCCGTGCAGTTTCCCAGCCGTCGCCCATATTGACGCCTCGCCCGGCCACGTTGAGGTTTTGCATGCTGCCGTAATGTTCGTCACTGCAGGCAATCGCGCGGCCACCGTTTTCCAGTGCCAGCAGGTCGATACTCATCGCGAGCGTGCCAAAATCGGGACGTACCATGCCGAACAGGCGCAACCTCGCAATTCCACCATCCGGATAGATATTCAGCCGAACGTGTGTCCACTCAGAGTCGTCGTCGATGTCCAGGTAGTGATGGGTATCACCCTGAAGATCGACCTGGCCGAGTATTTCTGTCCATCCGCCTGCGGGTACGTCGTCCTCGCTGACACAGGCTTCGAGCGACGCCTGTGGCGGGAAGTTGCCCGTGAAAAAACTCGTGTCGATATCGACACCCTTGAGAACGCCGGGCACACCAAGCCGGATGACGCAGTGATCGTATCCCGGTGACCGCTTGCGCCGGCTTTCCCAACCGTCCATCCACTTGCCGTGATCGTCGTACTTGTCATCGATAAAGACCGGCCCCTCGGCATTGATCAGGCGTTCCTTCGCGGCGAAAAATTCGTCGGTAGCGAACGTAACGCGCGTGCCAAGCCTTGGCTGCTCGAGACGCACCCACTGATGGAAGGGGTTGTTGCCGGCGGTCACTGCTGCTCCTCCATGGCCTGCAGTCGTAGTCGGGCGATTGTGTGAATCTCGGCCAGTGCCGCCTCAAATTCAGTGTCCGGGCCGTTCTCGAGCCGGCTGGCGAAGGCCTCGAGTATTTCTGTACGTGAGCTGTTCCTGACAGCCATAACGAACGGAAACCCGAATTTGCTGTGATACGCGCTATTCAATGCCTGGAACATGTCGTACTCCTCGGCTGAACATTGGTCCAGACCCGCGCTGGACTGCTCGCCCGTCGAATCCGCGGTCAGTTCACCCGCGACCTGCGCCTTGCCGGCAAGGTCTGGATGCGCCCTGATCAGTTCGAGCTGCTTCTCGGTCGAAGCATTGTCAACACAGTCCGCCATAACGGTGGCAATGGCCTCCAAGTCGCCGGAATCGGCCACGAACGGCGCCGCCTCCTCGGCCACCCAGGCCGAGTGTTCGTAAATGCCGGAGAATCGCGTGATGAATTCTGGCTGCGACATGATCAGGCATCCTCCGCCGGAAACCGCTCGCGCCAGTGATCGGCAATGTCGATGCGGCGCGATACCCAGACGTCATCGTGACCCGCGACGTAGTCGACGAATCGCGCCAGCGCCGCCGTGCGCCCGGGACGCCCGGCCAATCGGCAATGCAATCCGACGGACATCATTTTCGACCCCTCGGCATACAGAACATCGAACGTGTCTTTGAGGTAGTCGAAGAACTGCTGACCTGAATTAAATCCCTGCGCCGTCGCAAAGCGCATGTCGTTTGCATCGAGTGTGTACGGCACCATCAACTGTGGTTCGCCACACGCATAGTCCCAGTACGGTAGATCATCAGAGTAGCAATCAGCGTTGTAGCGAAAACCACCCTCGTCCGCGACGAGCCGGTGACTCTGCGGGCTGCAACGACCGAGATACCAGCCCGTCGGACGTTCCCCTGTTACATCGGTGTGAATCGCGATCGCTTTTTGCAAATGCTCGCGCTCGGTTGCTTCGTCGACTGCCTGGTAGTCGATCCAGCGATAGCCGTGGCTCGCAACTTCCCAGTCGGATTCCTGCATCGCCGCGACCGCTTCGGGATTGCGCTGCAGCGCCATAGCCACACCGAAGACGGTGACCGGAAACCCACGCTCGGTGAACAAACGATGCAACCGCCAGAAGCCGGCTCGCGCACCGTATTCGTACATCGATTCCATGTTCATGTGGCGTTGGCCCTGGATCGGAGCAGCCCCGATGATCTCTGACAGAAACGCTTCGGACGCGGCGTCGCCGTGTAATACACAGTTCTCCGCACCCTCTTCATAGTTGACGACGAATTGCACGGCGATGCGTGCAGCACCCGGCCAGTCTGCAACGGGCGGGTGTCCGCGATAGCCGCGCAATTCTCTCGGGTAGCGATCGTCTGTCATGGACTGCTCTCACTCGCCTGGTACCAGCGATCGATAATGTCACGTTCTTCTTCGCTGATATTTGTGAGGTTACCGATCGGCATGACGCGGGTGATGACCGTTTGCTGATGAATGCGCTGCGCCTCCGCAACAATTTGTGCATCGGTATCCAGAATGACACCACCAGGTGCTGCCGGAAACGCCGGGTGCGTAGGGTCTGCCGAGTGACAGGTCATGCAACGATGCGCAACCACCGCCCGGACATCGTCAAACGCGACCGCCTCACCCGAAGCCGCGCTTGCTCTCGGTGCGATCAGCGCCGCGACGCCCGCCAGTAGCAAGCCGGCGATAATCAGCGGTATGGGCGAGGCTTTGCCTGAATGCCGTGCCACGAAATAGATGCGAATCAGGGCGCCTGCGAGTGATATCGCAATCAGGATAGCCCAGTTGTACTCGTGGCTGTACGTCATCGCATAATGATTGCTGGTCATGACGAACAACACGGGCAGTGTGAAATAGGTGTTATGCACGGAGCGCCGCTTGGCCCTGACGCCGTCACGAGGATCCGGCACTTCGCCACGTTTCGCTGCATCGACCATGCGCCTCTGCCCGGGGATGATGACGAAGAACACGTTGGCCACCATGATCGTGCCGAGCACCGCGCCGAAATGAATATAGGCACCACGGCCACTGAACAACTGGCAAAGCCCCCATGCAAGCACGGCAACGAGTCCAAACAGTACAGCTGCGAAGAGACGCTCGTTTTCACCGAGCTTCGTCTTGCATAGCAGGTCGTACACGATCCAACCGCCTGCGATAGAGGCTGCCGCAAAACCCACCGCCTCGAGCGGTGTTAGTTCGGCAACCGATGAATCAATCAGGTACACCTGCGCGCCATACCAGTAGACCAGCACGAGCAGGAACATGCCGGACAACCAGGTTGAATAGGCTTCCCATTTGAACCAGTGCAACGTCTCGGGAATGACTTGCGGCGCGACCTTGTATTTCTGCGCATGGTAGAAACCGCCACCGTGCACCGACCAGACCTCGCCACCGACGCCCTTGTCGACATCTTCGGCTGACCGCGGAGTTTCGAGGTGATTGTCCAACCAGATGAAATAGAACGATGCGCCAATCCAGGCTACGCCGGTGATGAAATGTACCCAGCGGGCGAGCAGGTTGAGCCAGTCGACAAGATAAGCTTCCATGCTAGCGCCGCCTCGCAAGTGGATGGACATTATTCGGATAGATGGGTTCGGCGTTTCGCATCGCACTCTCGTAGGCCTGCAACACCTCGGCCGCCGCAGCTACGGCGATCTCTGCGGGCTTCTTCCCGGAGATACCTGCGACTCCAATCGGGCATACCAGTCGCTCGAGGTCTCGCTCCTGCATGCCCTGAGAACGGAATCGTTTTTCGAAGCGACGCCGTTTGCTCAGTGATCCGATAAGTCCGCAATAGACGGCATCGCCGCGTCGCAAAACTCGGTCGCAGATATCAAAGTCCAGTGCATGACTGTGCGTCATGATCAGGTAACAGCTTTGCGGCGGCATCGCAGCAACCTCAAGTGCGGGGTCGCCGGTCTCGATAGCCTTCGCATTCGACGGGGTGCCGCGGAAGATATTTCGGCGGCCATCAATCCAGCGCACGTTGCAGTCGAGTGCGGACAGCGACTGCACGACAGCGGAGCCGACATGCCCGGCGCCGAACACCGCGATATTGAGGTCCGTGCCAACAATATCTTCGAAAAACCATTCATCAATGCGATGTGCCGTGCGGCCCGCCTCAAGTCCCTGCCGCGCTTTGGCGACGATGTCAGGCGCCGCACTCTCGGTATCACCAAAAATGTCGTCCGCCGTTATCACGCATTTACCGGTAGCGCCGCCCAGGTGCGTGACGATAACAGCCGGTTGGCGCTGCCCATGCAGTGCGCGCAGGTCACGTAGCCACGCAGGCAAGCGGCTCGCGATTGGCTCAAACAGGATATCGACGACACCCCCACAACACTGCCCCATCGAGGTACCGAGAGGAAATTTGCGCAATGCCGGCGTCTCGTCGTCCCCGAGCATTTCACAGGCCAGGCGCGCGCACTGGTATTCAAGTTGCCCGCCACCGATCGTGCCAATCGTTGCGCTCTCCGACACGATCATCTTTGCACCGACTTCACGCGGGGCCGAGCCCCGAATGCCGGCAACTGTGACCAGAACGACACGCTCACCCGCCGCCGTCAGGTCAGATAACTCATCGATCCACTCGTTCATTGTCCGCCACCCTCGATGGCCTTGAGGACAGCCTCGGGTGTCGCCGGAGCCTGAAGGTCCGGCAGCGGCTGTTCGTCCGTCGCGATTGCATCACGTATTGCGTGAAACGCAGAAATGCCGAGCATCAACGGCGGCTCACCGACTGCCTTTGAGCGATAGATTGTGTCTTCCCGGTTGCCAGCATTCTGCAATAGCTGCACACGAAAATCGGGCGCCAGGTCCGAGCAGGTTGGAATCTTGTAAGTCGACGGCGCATGCGTTGTCAGTTCACCAGCTTCATTCCAGCACAGCTCTTCGGACGTCAGCCAGCCGACACCCTGTACGTAGCCTCCTTCGACCTGGCCGAGATCCACGGCCGGGTTCAGTGAGTCCCCGCAATCGTGGACGATATCGACGCGCAGCAATCGATTCTCACCAGTCAATGTATCGACGACGACTTCGGAAACTGCTGCACCGTAGGCGAAGTAGAAAAATGGCCGACCCGAAAACGTTTCGCGATCGTAGTGAATCTTGGGCGTCTTGTAGAAACCCGTCGCTGACATCGACACACGCCCAAACCATGCGAGTTGTACGAGTTCTTCGAAAGTCAGTGTCTCGTTGCCCACCGTGACCTTGTCAGCGCCGAAGTCGACCTTGGTCTCTGCAACATTGAAGTGCGACGCGGCGAACTCCGTCAGTCGTGAGCGAATCTTTTGCGCGGCCTTTTGCGCGGCCTTGCCGTTGATGTCCGAGCCACTCGAGGCCGCTGTCGCAGATGCGTTCGGGACGCGGCTAGTGTCGGCGGCGTTGATTCGAATTCTGTCGACGCCGATACCGAGCTCATCCGCTACGACCTGTGCCACCTTGATGTACAGGCCCTGACCCATTTCCGTACCGCCGTGGTTCAGATGCACCGTGCCGTCGCGGTACACGTGAACGAGCGCGCCTGCCTGGTTCAGATGGGTTGCCGTGAACGATATGCCGAACTTGACCGGTGTGAGCGCGATGCCACGTTTTAGCACCTTGTTGCGTGCATTGAAATTGCGCACAGCTTTGCGCCGCTTCTGGTACTTGGCGTCATCTTCGAGTTTGTCGACGATCTCGGCGATGATGTTATCTTCGACTTTTTGCCCGTACTGCGTCGTGTTGCGTTCGTCGATGCCATAGAAATTCTTGCGGCGCACCTCAAGAGGGTCCTTATTGAGCGTCCGCGCGATGTCGTCGATAGCATATTCAACCGCGTACATTCCCTGCGGTCCGCCGAAGCCGCGAAATGCCGTGTTTGATACCGTGTTGGTCTTGCATCGATGCGATTCAATATCGACGTTCTCGAGAAAGTATGCGTTGTCGCAGTGGAACATCGTGCGGTCATTGACCGGTCCCGACAGGTCGGCAGACACGCCACAGCGCGACGCAAACATGAATCGGATGCCGAGAATACGTCCATCGTCATCGAAGCCAACATCATAGTCGATGACGAAATCATGTCGCTTGCCCGTCATGATCATGTCATCGTCGCGATCGAGTCGCAGTTTGCAGGCGCGCCCGGTCTTCGTCGCCATCAGCGCCGCAATACAAGCGATAGTCGCCGCCTGGCTCTCCTTGCCACCAAAAGCGCCGCCCATGCGGCGGCAGATGCAGACAACGTCCTTCGCACTGCGTCCGGTCACGTCTGCAACAAGGTGCTGTACCTCGTCAGGGTGCTGCGTCGAACTGTAGACCGTTATTGTTCCATCTTCGCCCGGCACTGCCATCGCAATGTGACCCTCAAGATAGAATTGATCCTGGCCACCGAGGTCGAGACGTCGTTGCAAGCGGTGCGGTGCGGCCTCGAGTGCCGCAATGGCGTCACCGCAATTCAGGGTCTCGCTCGGCAATACGAATGACTTCTTTGCAATAGCATCCAGCGGATCAAGTATCGGCTCAAGTTCTTTGTACTCGATAGTGGCAAGCCGAGCCGCCTTGCGGGCCTCATCGACGGTTTCGGCGGCCACCGCGAAAATTGCCTGGCCGGCGTACTCCACAACATCGTCACTAAAGATCCTCTCGTCGGCAACGATCGGGCCGCAGAGGTTTTCGCCAGGTATGTCCGCCGCCACGAACACGTCGGCAACGCCGTTCGCCGACAGCACCGTGGCGAGATCGAGTTTCGTGACTTTCGCGTGTGCCTTGCTGCTCATGCCGATCGCGATGTGCAGAAGATCGCGCGGCTCGGCGATATCATCGGTGTACGCGGCCGCACCACTGACATGCAGCTTCGCACTGTCGTGCGGTAGCGACTTGCCTGTGGCGTGCGGTTTAGCGCCCATAGGAATACACCGATACGTCAGCGTCGCCGCGACTCTCCAGGTAGAAGCGACGCAACAGGTTCTGCGCAACGCGAAGCCGGTAGCCGGCCGACGCGCGCATGTCGGAAATGGGCTCGAAGTCGCGCGCGAGCGCCTTACACGCAGCATCGATGGTGTCGTTATTCCATGACTTGCCAACGACTGCCGCCTCACAGTTCTCTGCGCGCCGTATCGTCGCCGCCATGCCGCCGCACGCCATACGGAACATTGTGACCTGCTCACCATCGAGTTCCAGGCAATAAGCGCTGCAAACAGCGGAAATGTCCTGATCAAACCGCTTCGATAACTTGTGGCTGCGCAGGATCACGTCATCGCCAAGCAGGGGCATTCGGATCGATTCGATAAACTCCGCAGGGCGAAGGTCCTTGACCTGGTATCCGATATAAAAATTCTCGAGCGGTACCTCACGACGACTCCTGCCCCGGCGCAGTACCAGCGTCGTTCCCGCTACCATCAGTACCGGCATCGAATCGCCAATCGGCGAGCCGTTCGCAATGTTGCCGCCCAGCGTCCCGGCATTGCGAATTGGCGGCGACGCGAAGCGCTTGAAGAGCTCATCGAGGTCCGGATACGCGTCAAGAATGTGCTCCATCGCGTCGGTCAGCGAGACGGCCGCACCAATTTCGATCTGCGAAACGCTTACCTGGACCTGGTTGAGCTCCTTGATGCGCCCCGTGTAGATAATCGTATCCAGTTCGCGATGTTGCTTCGTGACCCAGATCCCGATGTCCGTGCCGCCAGCCAATAGGGTCGCATTAGGATGGATGGCAAGTAGCCCGGCCAACTCATCCGATGTGGTCGGCGCGAAGAATGTCCGGCCTGATCCGGTCAACGCAAGGCAGCTGTCGCGTTGCAGATCCTTGAGCGCGTCGATTCGGTCGGTGGGCGATTTGAACTTGTTTGCCTTGTTCTTTGCGTTGGCAGAGGTGGCGGGTTGTCGCAGCCAGGCTGTATCCGGTTCCGCATCGTACATGGCTTCGGCGGCCGCAATGATCGGCCGATAGCCCGTGCAGCGGCACAAATTTCCGGCAAGTGCGTCATCGATCTCGCGTCGTGACGGTTTCGCGTTGGACTTGTACAGCGCGAACAGGGACATCACGAAACCCGGTGTGCAAAAACCACATTGCGACCCGTGATGATCGACCATCGCTTGCTGTACCGGATGCAGGTTTCCGTCCCGACCCAGGCTTTCGACCGTAATGAGCTCTTTGCCGTCGAGTGTCGGCAGAAACTGGATACAGGAATTGATCGCCCGCACGGTCAGGTCGCTGCCGTCTTTGTTCAGCTCCGCGAGCACCACTGTGCATGCGCCACAATCGCCTTCGGCACATCCTTCTTTCGTGCCGGTTCGACCCAGGTCCTCTCGCAGGAACTGCAGCACCGTCCGCGTCGGGTCGATGTTGTCGAGTTCATACAACTCGCCATCAAGTACAAACCGAATCGCGTCGGACGATGTGTCGATGTTGTCGCCCCCCTCACTCATGGCGATCAACTACCCCGGTATGTGGAGTAGCTCCATGGCGAAACAAGCAGCGGAACGTGATAGTGCTGGTCCCCGTGCATGGCAAAGCGAATCACCACGGTATTGAGGAACGCAGGATCGTCGAGCTCCGCGCCGCGAGCCCTGAAGTACTCGCCGATATCGAATTCGAGCTCGTACTCGCCCGCAACCAGCAATTCATCCATGAGCAACGGATGTTCACAGCGACCGTCAGCATTGGTAACTCCCGCTGCCTTGAGTTCACGTCCGCCGTCCAGCGCAAAAAGCCGTATGTCGATGCCGGCTGCCGGAATGCCGTTCGCCGTATCAAGGATGTGCGTCGTCAGTTGTCCCATGCGGGCCATTATACGATCCTATGCTACTGTCTTGCCTCGTATATTTGCGCTCACAACAAGAACAAAGGCGATTTGTATGAATAACCCTGAAAACCTCTCCAGGCGGAGTTTCCTGCAATCCTCAGGATCGCTGACTGGCGCTGCCTACCTGCGCATGCTTGCGCCCGGACTTGCGGCAATCACCCAGGCTGCCTGCTCCGCAAAAGACGAAGGCGCAGCCTTTGAAATCCTCGGCCCGGATGAGGCGAGGGATTTCGCTGCAATTGCCGCCCGCATCATGCCAACGACGGACACGCCGGGGGCCACAGAGGCTGGCGTGATTCACTTCATCGACAAGGCTTTTGCTGCAGAGATGAGCGGTCAGCTCGAGTTCGCGCGTGCCGCGCTCGCAGAATTCAACGACGCGCTGGGCAGTGAACACGCGAGCGCAGCGCACCTTGGCGACCTCAGCGAGGACGAGCAGGATGCATTCCTGCAGACCCGGGAGACCAGTGGGATCTTCAACCTCATGTGGGCGATGACTATTTTCGGCTTTTTCTCGATGGAGAAATACGGGGGCAACAGGGACCAGGTCGGCTGGGAGTTAATCGGCTTCGAGGGCGGCCACGGGCCGTGGCAGTATCCGTTTGGCTACTACGATGCCCAGGTACACGGGGAGACCCACGATGGCGAATGAGACCACCTTTGATACGCGCGAGGAAGTCGACTTCGCGATTATCGGCTCCGGTTCAGCCGGCGGTATCCTGGCAAAAGAACTTTCGACGGCAGGATTCAGCGTCGTGGTGCTCGAGCAGGGCCCGTACCGCAAGGCAGCCGACTTTACACATGATGAACTCTCGGTGCTGGTACGCAACGAACTACTCGGTGGTGGGCCCGAGGTCCATGGCCAGACTTTTCGGCACAACGAAAATGAGACTGCGCAGCTGACGACACAGCAATCGCCAATTCGTTATGCACGTGGTGTTGGCGGCAGCAGCGTGCATTTCACAGCCAATTTCTGGCGCCTGCGGCCGGTCGACTTCAAGGAGCGCAGCCTGCTTGGCTCCATTTCGGGCACTAATTTCGCAGACTGGCCGATCACGTACGAGGAACTGGAGCCCTACTACACGAAGGTCGACTGGGAGATCGGCGTCTCCGGTGCGCCCGGGCCATTCGATGCGCCGCGATCGAAACCATTTCCGATGCCGCCAATGCCGATCAAATCGTCCGGCGTGCTGCTGGAAAAGGGTGCCGCAGCGCTCGGACTGCACGCACAGGTCGAACCGCATGCCATCCTGTCGCAGCCGCATAACGGGCGAGCAGGCTGCGTAAGTTGTGGCTATTGCATGTGGTACGGCTGTGAAGCCGGTGCCAAATCCTCGACGCTCGCAGCCATGATCCCGCTGGCGGAGGCCAGTGGTAACTGCGAAATCCGGCCTGATTCCACGGTCATTCGCATCGATACCAATGACCGGGGACGCGCAGACCAGGTC
>WTCH01000107.1 GCA_013138675.1 Woeseiaceae bacterium
CGACGCTGGGCCAGCTTCGCGCTCTGCACCAACTGGGTTGGCTGCAGCGCGCCCGCTACATCAGCTCGAACTCCGGCGGTAGCTGGGTAGCTGTCCCCTACACCTGGTTGCCGTCGAGCATAAGCGATGAGCGATTCCTCGGCGCCTACATCGCGCCGGATAAGCTTAGCGACGACAACTTGCGCCCGTCCGTTGTCGACGAACTGTCACTGAGTACCGCGATTCATAACGCCGGTACCGTTGATGAGCTTCTCGAAATGGGTCGTGGCGACGAAGCCTATTCCGATATTGTCGCGTCAATATTCCTCGAGCCTTTCGGCCTGCATGACAACGAAAAGTTCTTCACTTTTCACCAGGCTGCACTTGATGCAGCACTTGCAAGCAATCCCCGGTTAAGTGTTGATGATTTTCAACTCGTTGAGCACGACGATCGACCGTACCCAATCGTTACCAGCGTCATGATCGGTCAACAATTGTCCGAGGACCCGGAGGAATATTTCCCAATCGACATGACGGCTCTGTACACCGGAATTCGCGGGCACTTCGAGTTTCAGAAGGATGAACAGACCGTAGTCGTGGGCGGTGGTTACGTCGAGTCGTTTGGCTACGACAGCTACGAACCACACGGCAATACCGGCAATGGTCGATCGCTGGTACGCCTCACTGGCCTGCTTGAGCGCGGCGACAAACCCTACGGTGACCGCTACCGCTTTACGTTGTCCGATGTCATTGGCGCCACCAGTGCCGCACCGCTTGCGACCCTGTCCCGTAGCGCGGTGCCGAATTTCCTGTTCCCTGAATTTCGCCACTGGTCTGTAGACCAGGCGGCAGTCGCTCAGTCCGACGAAAGCGTGCGACGTGAAGCGGACGAGTTTCAGCATGGCGATGGCGCCGACATGGACAACCTTGCATTGACACCTTTGTTAGTACGGAAAACTGAAAACATCCTGGTGTTCATTAACACGCAAGACGCTTTTCAGAGACCGCCTAGCGGATGCGAAAACATATCGGAGGAGTACCTCACCGATGATGTCATCAGCTATTTCCGACCAACGGGCGTCTTGATACACAACATCGTGTTTCCGAACGCCAGTGCGGAACTCGAAACTCTGTGCGAGGCCTTTTCGGCCAGAAAAGAGGCGGGAGAGCCGCTCGTCTATTGCCAGTCCTACAATGTCCTTGAAAACGCCAGGCACGGAATCACGCCCTATCGGACATCAGTTTGCTGGGCACACCTGGATCGCACAGACCGCTGGATGGAAACACTGGATCGCACTGCCGGAGACCTTGTTCGCCAGCTCTATGCAAACGAAGGTACGTTCGACAACTTCCCGCACTACCATACGTTCGCCGAGCAAGGTGTCTCGTTAATTGACCTGAATCGGGAACGCGTGATCGCGCTTTCGAATCTCACGGCCTGGACCGTTCTCGAGAGCGCCGACTACATTGCAAAAAACCTCGCGCTCTAGGGCTCGAGGCTGATGATGATCTTCCCTTGAGCATGCCCTTCTTCTGAATAACGAATCGCGTCCGGGACCTCGCTTAGCGAGTAACGCCGGTCGATAACGACACTGAGTTCGCCGCGCTCCATCAGGTTAGCCAGTTCGGCCAGATCATCGCCGTCTATGTGGGCAATCATCAGGCCCATTTCATGGTCAATGAACGGGTTCATTATCATCGCTTTGATGGGGCCCATAAGCGGCCCGAGCCAGTCGCCCTTCGAGCCGCCGATGATGACGAAACGTCCTTCCGGACTCAACACGCCTCTATTCTCCGACAACGAGTGATTGCCGACCATATCGACAATCACATCGAATTTTTCTCCGCCTTGGGTGTAGTCCTCTTTCTTATAATCGATGACGTGATCGGCACCAAGAGAACGCACCATCTCAACATTACGCGTGCTGCAGACACCGGTCACCTCGGCGCCCATTGATTTCGCGATTTGCACCGCGAATGTGCCAACCCCGCCGGACGCACCATTGATCAACACGGTCTGGCCTGGCTCAATCTTCCCCTTATCGCGAAGTGCCTGCAGCGCCGTGATCGCCGCTATCGGCAGGGATGCGGCTTCTTCGAACGAGACGTCGTCAGGAATAAGTGCAGCACGATTTTCGCGGACCGCCAGGTATTCGGCGAACGCACCGGCAGCGCCACCGAACACTCTGTCGCCAGACTTGAACTTTGTCACATCCTTGCCCGCCGCTTCGACGGTTCCCGCGAAGTCAGCACCGAAACGGATTTGTTTTGGAGATCCCAACCCGGTACCGAGGCGCATGATATAGGGCGAGCCTCGCATGCCGTGCCAATCGTATGGATTGACGGCCGCAGCATGAACTTTGACCAGCACTTCATCATCGGCGGGTGACGGCTTTTCAATGTCCTCGAGCGTGAGGACCTCGGGCGGCCCGTAGCAGCGGTTCACGACAGCTTTCATGGTTACTGCTCCTTCTGCAACGCCAGCCACAGGTTCACACTCGGCTGTATAGCTCAGAGTGAAGGCTAGCGCAGTTATTGCAAGCGCCAGGATGAGCAAGAATCCGCTTGCGATTTTGTATCGTAGTTTCACGTTTGAATCCCTCCAGATGGGGTCTCACTTGCCGGATTGTGTCGCGCCGATGTCTCGTCCATGGCCGCCGCCACCCATAGACCCGACAGTAGCATTGCACCTGCGGTAAACCAGAAGCCCGACTCCAGAGAACCGAACGTATCTGCTATTACGCCAAGCGACAAGGCACCGATACCATAACCGAGATCGCGCCAAAATCGATACACGCCGAGACTGGAGCCGCGCCAATCAGGATGCGATATGTCGCCTACAGCGGCAATAAGTGTGGGATAGAGCAGCGCCATACCGACGCCCGTTACCGCGGCAGTTAGCAACCACGGAATGACTCCATCCACCATGACGGTTGCCGCAATGCCCAGCGAACAGATCCACATGCCGGACACGATCGGCCATTTTCGCCCGACCGCGTCGGATAACGGCCCCGTCCAGAGCTGGCTGCCGCCCCAGACGAAACCATAGACACCAACGACCCAGCCGATCTCGATCAGCGACAAACCTTTGGCGAAGAGATACACGGGGAAAAAAACCCAAACGAGCGCGTCCACGAATTTTTCAATGCAGCCTGCCTGCGACAGTGCCGAAAACGTCCGATGCCGGTACGTGACGAGAGTAAAGATCTCTGACGTCGAAGGATACTCGGACACGTTTGTTGGGAATCGTGGCGTCGGTCCTTCGTGCGTGCCGGACTTGTGAGCTGCCGATTCAGCCTGCGCCCAGGGCAGAGTCTCCCTGGAAAAAAGCAAAGCGGAAACGAGCGCGAGCACAATAATTGTCAGGCCAAAGACAAACAGACTCATGCGTGGATCAAAATCACTGGCGAGATATCCTGTGACGAGTCCCGCCAATGCGACTCCGCTGTACCCAGCGAATTCATTGAAGCCGGTGGCCAGACCACGCTGATCGTGTCGCACGATATCGAGCTTGCTCGTGACCGTCATCGACCATGCGAAGCCCTGGTTGATGCCCAACAGAACATTGGCAGCGACAATCCAGTTCCAGGAAGGTGCATAAAGAAAAATGAACGGGATTGGCAATGCGATGCACCAGCCCCAAATCAGGACGCGGCGCCGGCCAACGGTCTCCGACAATCGGCCAGAGACGAAATTCATCGCGCCTTTGACGAAACCGAAGCTGACGACGAAGGCCATTAGCAACGTGGCTGAGCCTGCAGCCAGGCCAAATTCGGACTCAGCAAGCACGGGAACGACCGTCCGTTGCATGCCGATCGTGAGCCCGACAAAAAGAACCTGGATTAGCTGCTGGGAGAACTGTCCCAGGTTCTGGCGAATGCCCTGTTCATACATAGCCTGTATTCAAACATATTCTTGGCGGCCGTGAGGCCTCAGGCCTTGGCCTTCGTCATCAGGAAAACCCCGAGACCGAATGCAAATAGCGGCAGGAATGGCGTGAACGGCCAATAAGGCAGCCAGAGCTCCAGGCTTTCAAGGAATGCCGTGGGCTTCAAAACGTTTTCAGCAGACTGCCACCAGACCGAACCCGTATTGGCCGCGACCAGTGCGAACACAATAATCGCGCCGCCCAGGAGCTTTGCAGCAGTTGCCGTGTCCTTGAGGCCACCCCGTTTTTTTCCCCACGCCGCAGCTCGCATTGTCCAGGCCAGTAAGCCACCGCAGTAGTAGATGTAGTCGAGCAGAACCGGAGCTCCGTAGTAGAAAAGATTCCACCAGTAGACGCTGAACGCATAAGCCCATAAGAAATAGATGCCGCTTAAATGCAGCAAACGCCAATTTCGTGGCTTCAGGAGTTTCCGGCCAGGCTTGAATGAGGTCACCACCATGGCGGTCAGGAAAAGGTAACCCAGAACACCTTCAATCGCGTCGCGCAGCACATAAACTTCATTGGCGTAGTAGTCGCTATGGATGATCGTCATCCACAGGATAAAGAAACCCTGCCAGGCCATCGCAGCCGCAAAACACAGGCCCACGTATTTGCGATTACGCAACATCCAGATGCCAAATGGACCAGGGAATAATTTCTGGACGGACGACGACGCGAACGCGATGAACAACAGCGGCACCGCGCAGCGCACGGAGAGCTGGATCATTGAAGAAACCGCCGGGCCGCTGGACAGATCTGTCCGCGACATGGCGATAATCATGGCGACTGATATCGGGCCACTAATGAGCCAGAACAATCTCCTCCCGTTGATAGCTTTATTTTTTAGTAGTTCTTTAAGTGCCATGCTTGAGAAACTACATCAAAACTGACCCTGCCTGTTTGTTAGCGTACCCGTCAGGACGAGCGGTGCCACTATTACTGCACTTCCGACCCCATCGCAATACTGCCAATCAATTGAATGTGTCCTGGCAACACCCGACCGGCAAATACAGAATCTGCGAATTTCTCCCAGACTTCGCGGGCACGCTCCGGGCGGCCAGCCGCGATATCGCCCAATGCAGCAGCCGTGACGAGGTAGTCATGGAATCTTCGCGGCGTCGCTGCATCGTCCGAGAGCAAGCGGCGCGAAGCATCCGCCATTTCGCG
The DNA here is from genome assembly GCA_013138675.1 of Woeseiaceae bacterium. Classification (GTDB taxonomy): domain Bacteria; phylum Pseudomonadota; class Gammaproteobacteria; order Steroidobacterales; family Woeseiaceae; genus UBA1847. The sequence goes on from WTCH01000107.1 coordinate 5,075, forward strand.
TCCGTCACGCTGGGCCACGGCCCGATAGAGGTCGAACCACAGCAGTGAGTTCTGTTCCTGTTGCGCTGCGCAGCCTGCAGTAGAAAATGCGTCAACGAGTGCAACGCCCTGCTCCGCGTCGAGAAACGGCAACGTACGACTCATTACGTCATTCAAAGAGAATCGAAACCGTGGCGCGTCCTGCCCAAAAACACACGACTGGATCTCGTCGCGCAAAAGATTAGTCAGGTACATCATGTCTGCCTGCATGTACCGTCCAGTGATGGAAAGCGCTTCAAGCGATGCGTTCTCGACCAGTCTGCGGTACATCCAGATTGCGTTCTGGTGCTCTCGGACACGACTGAGGAACGGCGTATCCGAAAGATCACTATGCTGAACCCGGTCCCCGGCCAGCATTTCAATGATCGGCAGCGGCGC
>WTCH01000198.1 GCA_013138675.1 Woeseiaceae bacterium
ACTGGTCAACGTGCACGGTAACCAGGTGATTACTGGAACCAGCCTTTCCGTTGTCGCCCGACAGGAATGACCTGATTACATCGACGAACGCGTCGGCCTGTTTTGTTGACCAGGATTCGTCAGCGAATTCAGGACGATCATTGTTGGCTTCGTTCCGAACCCGGTCGAGTGCCTTGTCCACGAGTTGACCCAGTTCCGTTGGTAGTTCGATATGGAACGACATCGTGCCGCGGGAATCATCGTGTCGTACGGACAAAGACCGCCGTGAGTGCGCACGCGTCGCATCAGCGACGGATGCTTCAGTCCCGCAACGCAGCTCCCGGCAGCGTTCCTCGACACATCGCGTCGTAGTATTGAGAGCAAACTCAACCAGTTGCTGTTCATTGCCAGTGTTCGCGGCCCGGGTGAGTGCGCGAACTTTTGAGTATGTTAGCTCGCCATTCGAAAACTCTGCCGATATGGTGGGCAGCAACTTCAACGCGTGGGCAACACGGACCTTTTCCCTGGCCGCGTTCATACTCAGGTCGCATCGCCAGTGCAACCACTCGGTACAGTTCTCGAAACCCCAACGCACCCAACCGGCACGCTCGTCAAATTGCCGGATGAGCACCAGCAGTTCGTAGGTGGCGGCATTGATGCGCGTGGACAAACCGACGATTTCCCGGTCGAGATCGTCGATAGGGAGCAGCTCGACAACTGCCGATATTGAATCGCTCATAGCACTTCCTCACAGGTATGGAGTTACCCATAATTATGTACGGGTAATGAGCGATTTTCAGTTGAGAATCAGCTAGTTATCGCTAGATTTGCGCCTTGCAAAAAGGGCAATTCCAATGACAATCAGCAGCACCGTCAGCGGCAGGTGATGTGCACCCAGCAGTTGGTGATAAAACGCTGCCATGCCTTCGTGGATCGACAAAGTGTGCGCCAATGCCGGGCTCGTGAATCCTGTAAGGAGGACCAGGCCTGCTACCAATTTTTTCATTTTCATCCTCCTACCTGATCTTGACGTTGACGAGTTCTTCGCCGTCCGGATCCGTTACGTGGACTGCACAGGCGATACATGGGTCGAAGCTGTGGATTGTGCGCAGGATTTCGATCGGTTGTTTTGGATCGACCATCTGGTGTCCCTTGAGGGCTGCTTCATACGGTCCGGACTGGCCTTCAGCGTCGCGCGGTCCGGCGTTCCAGGTGCTTGGAACGACACACTGGTAGTTCGCAATCTTCTCGTCTTCGATAACGATCCAGTGTGCGAGACCACCGCGCGGGGCTTCCATGAATCCCGCGCCCTGGGCTTTCTTTGGCCACGTTGACGGTTCCCACAGCACTTCGTTGAATGTGCGCGTATCGCCAGACTTGATGTTGCCGATCAGGTTGTCGTACCAGGTCTGCAGGTTGTCGGCGACAATCTTGGTCTCGAGCGTGCGTGCCGCCGTGCGGCCAAGCGTCGAGAACAGGGCCTCGACCGGGACATCCAGCGTCTGCAGCGTGTAGTTCACGAGTTCCTGCGTCTGTTCATGCCCATTCGCATACATCATCAGGACGCGCGCGAGCGGGCCGACTTCCATCGCATAGCCTTTCCAGCGCGGCGATTTCAGCCAGGAGTAGCTCTTCTCAATATCAAGCTGGTCATACGGCGGTGTCGGTCCGTCGTAGTTGAATTCCGTCTCACCATCGTAGGGATGCAACCCGGATTCCTTGCCGCTGGAATAGTCGTACCATGAGTGAGCAACGAACTCCTTGATCTCATCCTGTGCGTGCAGGTCGACTTCGTGGATCGTCGACAGGTCGCGATTGAGGATGGCGCCGCGTGGGAACAGGTATGACGACGGATCGGCAATGCCGTTCTCTGGCAGATCGCCGTAGCACAGGAAGTTGCCAACGCCTTCACCTTGAGCGCCCCAGTCTTTGTAGAAGCTGGCGATTGCGAGCGTGTCGGGCACATAAACCTGGTCAACAAATTCACGCATCTGCGTGATGATGCCTTGCACCGTCGAGAGGCGTGCCATGTTGATGGCTGAATCGGAGTTGAGATCGATCGGACATGGCACGCCACCAACGAGGAAATTCGGATGCGGGTTCTTGCCACCAAAAATGGTGTGCAACCTGGAAACATCGCGTTGCCAAGCCAATGCCTCGAGATAATGCGCAACGGCCATCAGGTTGGCCTCTGGCGGAAGCTTGTAGGCCGGGTGGCCCCAGTAAGCCTTCGCGAAGATGCCGAGCTGGCCGGCTTCGACGAAATCTTTAACCTTCTTCTGCATGTCGGCGAAGTAGCCTGGCGAGCTCTTCGAGTAGCTGCTGATGCTTTGAGCCAGTTCCGATGTAGCTTTCGGATCAGCCGACAGGGCAGACACAACATCAACCCAGTCCAGCGCATGCAGATGATAGAAATGCATGACGTGATCGTGCACATACTGAGCACCAATCATCAGGTTCCGAATCAGCTGTGCATTCTTCGGAATCTCGTAGTCAAGAGCATCCTCAACAGCACGGACAGAAGCAATGCCATGCACCAGCGTGCAAACGCCGCAAATGCGTTGAGCGAATGCCCAGGCATCACGCGGATCGCGGCCGCGCAGGATAATTTCGATACCGCGAACCATCGTGCCGGATGAGTAAGCTTCGGCGATACGGTCGCCATCCATCTGCGCTTCGATTCGCAGGTGACCCTCGATTCGGGTGATAGGGTCTACAACAATACGATCATTCATGACGTTTCCTACCTGTTCTAATCAGCCAAATTGGCTGCAACCGTCTCAACGAGACTTGTAACCGGAGTTCGCCAACCGGAATTATCTGCACCAATCATCAGATTGACTCTGCAATTGGAGCAACCGGTGACGACCGCATCTGCGCCGGTCTCATCAATTTCATGTTTCTTGATTTCAAATGCCTTTTGCCGCAGGTCTGCAGCGCTCTTCAATACGAATTCACCACAGCCGCCGCCACAGCAGTAGTTCTCGCGCCGGTTGGACGCAGTCTCGCGTACCTCGAGCCCCATAGCGGTGAGAACATCCCGCGGTTGCTGCGTTACGCCACCCTTTCTCGAGAGGCGGCACGGATCGTGATACGTCACCGAGGCACCATTCGTTTGGGTCTTCAGGTTCAGGCGACCCGCCTTGATTTCTGCCGCAACAAACTCGGGTATCGAGATGACGTCAAATGACAGCGGCTCACCCATTTCGTTGGCGCCTTCCCAGCGCAATGTCTGGTAGGCGTGTCCCGATTCGGGCATCAGCACTGTTTTCGCACCAATAGCGCTGGCTTTCTCGACAATGCGCTTGATGGCGAGAATCATTGTCGGGTCATCCCCGGTAATGATGCCGACGTTTGCCGCTTCGAACGCATCGCTGCGGATAGTCCAGTTCGCACCGGCTTTGTTCAGGATCTTCGCGGTGGCCGCAAACGCGTCGGGGAACAGCAAGACTTCGATGGCAGTCGTGAGCAACATCACATCCGCCTGTTCGCGGTCGAGCGGGACGTTGATGCCTTGGGCGCCGAGCCTTTCAACCAGGGCCCTGAGCTGCTCCGCACCGACACCAAACAGCGTGTTCTTGTCGCGCTGTTCGTCCCTGATGATGCGCATTTCCGAGGGCACGAAACCAGCTCCAGCCAAGCCATGACGCATGACCCGGATGGCCGCCGAAATCTTTATACCCATCGGGCATATCATGTCGCAGCGCCCGCAACCTGTGCATGCGTCATACACGAGGTGTTGCCACTCCTTGAGGTCGGCAACCGTAATATCGCGTGTGAATGCGCGATAGAACCAGCGCATCGGGCTCATCTCGCGACGATAGAAGCGCCGCAGCGGCCGGAACTTGTAAACCGGCGCGTAGCGTTCGTCCTGAGTGGCTTCGTAGAAGTGACAGGCCTCGGCACACATGCCGCATTGCAGGCATGTATCCATGTCGACGGCCCTGTGCCCGTTAAGCTTTTGAGCAAACGCTTTCTTGGCGCGCCGCACGCGATCTTCATCAGTAAGATCCCGGCCGGGAGTGTCGACGCTCATTTCCCGCAGCTTGCCGCGGAAGTCCTGCAAAGACATAGCTTCTGTGTTCATGCCTTAACCCCCCTGCGCCCGAATGCTGTTCCTGCCTGAAAACGAGCCGGGATGGTCATTATCATGTGCATGAGCTTGCCGAACGGGAACCAGATGAGCATCACTTCGACACTGAGGAGATGCACTGCAAGAAGCGTTTCATAGCGTGCGCCGAAGTGGGTAAATGCGAGGATTCCGGTGACGAGCGGCACGAGCACGACAAAAATGCTGATGTAGTCATCCGCATTGGATATGAAGCGCTGTACAGGATGCGTTGCACGGCGGATAAGCAGTGCGATCAGGACTGCTGTCGCAACTATCGCTGTTATGAGAATTATCGTGTTCGGCAAATGCGGCCAGCTAAATCCGAGCACAGACTCGAAGAACAAGATATGCGGTGCAAAGAACAGCACGGAGATAAACAATGCAAAGTGCCAGGCGTAGCCGGTGACGTGTTGAAAGCGAATCTTCTTTTCAAACGCGCGCGCCGGAGACGACCGGGACCATACTGCGCCAAGTCCTGCTGAAATTGTGTTCGTGTGCCGCGGCTTGGAAATGTCTTTTCTTGACAATAGAAATACTGCGCCGACAACGCGCCAGGTAATTCCGAACACGAATATCCACAGCGCCCACTGCAATCCGGGGCCGCTGGCAAATTCAAGAAGAGTCATTGTTATATCTCCTCAGCTGCCTGTGCCTTTTTCTTGCGCGCGCGGGCCGCAAGTGCTGAGCCGACCCCCAGAGCTGCGCCTGCTGCCGCTGCACCAAGCAGGGCATCACGCGAGCCCCACTGACCGGCGGAGATCGGATCGTAGAAGCCGCCTTTGTCCCAGAATCTCGGTTCTGAACAACCAATACAGCCATGTCCCGACTGAATCGGGAAGCTCGTACCCTGGTTCCATTTCAAGGTCGCACAGGCGTTGTAGGTTGTTGGGCCCTTGCAGCCAAGCTTGTACAGGCACCAGCCCTTGCGAGCGCCTTCATCGTCGAACGTCTCGGCGAACTGGCCGCGCTCGTAGAAAGGCCGGCGATAGCAGCGGTCGTGAATGTTCTGGCCAAAGAAAGCGACCGGGCGACCCAGCGCATCAAGCTCGGGAATGGTGCCGAACGTGAGGAAATGTGCGAGAACGCCGGTGATTACGACTGGAATCGGTGGGCAACCGGAAACATTGATAATAGGTTTATCTTTGATGATCTCGGACACCGAAACGGCACCGGTCGGGTTCGGGTCTGCATTCGGCAGACCGCCGAACGCGGCACAAGTACCAACCGCAACGATTGCGAAGCAGTTTTCGGCAGCCTCTATCAGCATGTCGTGATTGCTGATGCCGGCGATTGTCGAATAGCCGTTGTTGCCATTGGGAATGGAACCGTCTACTACGAGAATATATTCGCCCTTATTTTCTTCCATCGCAGCTTCGCGAGCCGCTTCGGCACCATGGCCCGCTGCGGCTTGCAGCGTGTGGTGATAGTCGAGCGAAATCGCGTCGAAAATCAGCGATTCAAGGGTTGGCGCATGCGAACGCGTCAGCGACTCCGTGCAACCGGTGCATTCCTGGAACGACATCCAGATAACCGACGGGCGCCTGGCCGTAGCCAGCGCTTCGGCAACCTGCGATACGGCTGATGGTGGCAAAGCCATCAACGACGCAGTTGCCGAACAGAACTTCAGGAAGCCTCGACGGGAAACACCCTGCATCCGCAGGTATTCGCCCAGATTTTGATCTTTACGCATCGTCTTGCCTCCTAATTCTTGAGCTCGTTTTCCAGCCTGTTGATACCGGCATCGATATCGGCTTGTTGGGATCTCAGCAGTTCGGGTATGTAGGTAACCTCGACAAAACGGGCCACGACGACGTCATCCGCATTCTTGTGCGTGATGAGCCATACGCCGGGGTACGAGGTTTCCTGGATCAGGGTTGGACCGAGCGCGTCGATTTCGGCGCGAACTTCACCGGTACCAAGTGTTGCCGCAATTCGCTCTTCTTCGCCCGGGGCAAGCGGCAGGCGTTTGAGGTCAATGACCGTGCCTTCCTTGCCCTCGGCGAGGCGTTTCAGTGCGTGGCGAATTTCATGCAGAAGTGGCTCGACGTTACCCGTCGCCACTTCCGTACAGACTGGAATGGTGTCTAGAGAACTCATTGATTCACCGCCTTCGGATACATTGGTTGTTTCCACTTATGTACGAGTGCGGCGGCGTTCGCGGCTGCTCGCGGTAATGATCTGCGTACGGTTTCGCTCGGCGCTTCGCCCCAGCCCAGCGTTTCAGGCTTGATGCCTATCAATGCGTAGCGAGTAGGCAGGCACTCTTCGAGTCGTGCGATGTCCATCAGGTCGGCAAAACCGACCTCGTGCACGCTGCCCTTGCCAGATTTCAGGAACTCATCGACTTCTTCATCCTGAAAAACCTGGATTCCGCCGGGCTCCGCGACAATCTGGGCGGCGTCAAAGACGATCATGTGATCTGCTTCTGCAATGTCGGCTGCCAGCGTGAAACTCAACGTGCCGGCATCGAGGTAGGTTGTGTCGGGGAGGTCGTAGTGGTCCTGGAGGTAGCGCATGGCATGGACGCCTGCGCCTTCATCAGCGAGCAAAATGTTGCCAACGCCCAGTATGAGGGTACTGGTCATCGACTAATCCGTCTGCTCTTGATTGGCATACTTCCCTCTTGGGCCCCGGATGTAGCGATACACGTCGCCGTATCCCAAGGCTCCCCCCAGCTATGCAGATTAGGCCCACCTAATAAACATCTGAATAGGCGAAATTACCTACAGTGATTCGCGTAACCGCCAAAACCCCGAATCTAGGCGTAATTACGTACTGCTGTTCGGTGGGGGCGACGTCTATTCTTTGGGAAGAAGAGATTTCCGACCGTAACCGGATCTCAACACTGGAGGCTTAACCATGTGCCTCGCCGTACCCATGCAGATCGAATCGATCGACGGCTTTCAATGCCGCTGCGTCGCACGCGGGATCGAACGCGAAGTCAGCCTGTTCCTGTTGCAGGGTGAAGAAATCGCACCGGGCGACCATGTTCTCGTGCACGTCGGTTATGCCATACAGAAAGTATCGGCCGAAGAAGCGGCGGATTCGTGGGAGCTGTTCGACGAGGTACTTGAGGCCAATGCATGAGCTCGCTGTATGTCAGGCTCTGATCGGCCAGGTCACAGACGTCGCCCAGGATAACAAGGCGTCAACCGTCTCTGATATTTACGTCAGTGTCGGGCCGTTGTCCGGTGTCGAGGCTCCGCTGCTGCAGAACGCATTCCCGATAGCCGCGGCGGGCACTGTTGCGAATGCTGCGACCTTGCACCTGGACGCCACTCCAATTCGCGTGCACTGCGAAGAATGCGGGGCCGAGTCGGAAGTGAAGATGAATCGACTGGTCTGCAAGGAGTGCGGTGACTGGCGCACAACGCTGATCAGCGGAGACGAATTGTTGTTGCAACGAGTAGTTCTTGGAGAGATCAATGTGTGATACCTGC
>WTCH01000301.1 GCA_013138675.1 Woeseiaceae bacterium
AGCTCGTACGGCATATGGGTCTTGGCGACGATCGCACCGAGTTTCTCGACGATCCGGTAGTACACGCGATCGACGCCCGGGTCGTTGTAGGGCCGGCGAGTCGCGATCAGATCAACGGGTTCGCCGGGTGGCGTTGCCGAACGCACCAACTTGAAGAACTTGCGATTGTCGAGTTCCGGGAAATACAGATGGGAGAGAAACAAATGCTCATAGATGTAGCGTGCCGCCAGCTGCGTTTTCAGCGAGTCGTCGTTGAGGAACATCTCCCAGGTTGAAATGACATCGGCAAACTCTGCTGGAAGCGGTGGGCGCGCAGTGTAGGTAGCGCCCTGTTCCAGCCATTGCAGAAGCGTCGTCTGTTGGTCCGCCTCAATGGCCGGTAGCCCATAGGGCATACCCCATAGCGGAGTCTTGCGGGCATACTCGTCGAATGTTTCCGGTTGCGCGCAGAATTGTTTGCGATTGAGTGTGAGGTCGAAGCTGTCTGGAAGTAGCTTGCCCTCCGGTAGCGGATTCTGTTCCTTCAGTTTCAGGATTCGGTGCATAACACCCGCTTCCCGATTGGCCTCAATGCTATCGCCGTGCTCGTTTAGCACGGGATGAAATCCCATTGCCCGCCACTCGGGGACGGACTGCGCATCTTCAAAAAGACGCGTCGGGTCCGCCATCTTAAGTCGCGACTGTTTGTAGACAAGCGCCGGTGATGCGCCGCGATCAATACCTTCGATCGAGCTCATTTTCAGCTGGCAAGGGGCGTCGTAACAGGCATGGCAGACGACACAGCGCTGCTCTATTACGGGCTTAACATCGCTCCAGTAATCAATGTTTTCGTCTGCGACCGTCTCGACCACCCGATCGCGCGGTGCAGGCGCGCCGTAACTCTGCTCAAGTTTTGCTCCGCCATAAGTAGCGCAGCCACTGACGATAACAATTGCTGTGATCCAGCCGAATCTTCGATTCATAGTTTCGCTTTGCCCCCGACGCGTTTCACCAATTTCCAGATCGGCGGCCCGTTAAATCGCCGATTAGGCATCTTACAGGCTGAACTGGTGGCAAACCAACAGTTCTGAGGTTCCCGAAGTGCCTCGAAATTGTCGTTGCCGTGGTGTTCGCTTAAGCTCGGCGCATCGTGATTGGATTCCTCAAACCCTCGCCTCACCGCGAATCGCTGCCAGTGGACCAGGTCGACGGCACCTACCGGCGTCTTCGCCTGCAGGTCTTCCTCGGCATATTCGTTGGCTATGCCGGCTACTACCTGGTGCGCCGCAACTTCACGCTGGCCATGCCGGAGCTGATTGAGCTCGGCTATTCGAAAGCTGACCTGGGCCTCGCATTGTCGGGCGTTTCCATTGCCTATGGCTTGTCAAAATTTATCATGGGCAGCGTTTCAGATCGCAGCAATGCGCGTGTTTTCATGGCGATCGGACTGTTGTGCTCGGCCGCGGTCATGATTTTCATGGGCACCGCCCCAGTGGCGACGAGCTCCGTGGCAATGATGTTTACGTTGTTGCTGATAAATGGCTGGTTCCAGGGCATGGGCTGGCCACCGTCGGGCCGCGTCATGGTGCACTGGTTCTCGCCGGCCGAGCGCGGTACCAAGATGGCTATCTGGAATGTCGCACACAATATCGGGGGCGGCCTGGTCGGACCGATCGCGATCCTGGCCGTGGCGATTTTCGCGGACTGGCACGCTATCTTGTATCTGCATGGTTTTTTCGCGCTTGCCGTCGCCGTGTTCATCTTCTTTATGGTGCGCGATACACCTCAGTCCCAGGGCCTGCCCGCTATCGAGCAGTACCGGGATGATTACCCCAAGGTTTTCGATTACCACTCAAGCCACGAAAAGGAATTCTCCGCGAGGGAGATTTTCATTGACCATGTGCTGCGTAATCGCATGTTGTGGTTCATCGCGGTTGCCAATGCCTTCGTCTATTTTGTACGTTATGGCGTTCTTGACTGGGCGCCCACCTACCTCGGCGAGGTCAAGAACTTCTCGCTCACGACTTCGGGCTGGGCGTATGCTTTTTACGAGTTTGCAGGCATTCCCGGTACCTTACTGTGCGGCTGGATGTCCGACCGGCTCTTCAACGGCCGCAGGGCGCCGGTTTCAGTACTGTTCATGTTGCTGACGCTGGCCTGCGTTCTCGTGTACTGGCTCAATCCGCCCGGCAACCCGTCCCTCGATATTGCGATGCTGATCGGCATCGGATTCTTCATCTACGGGCCGGTGATGCTCATCGGCGTGCAAGCTCTGGACCTCGCGCCGAAAAAGGCAGCCGGTACCGCTGCGGGATTCACTGGACTGTTCGGTTATGTGGGCGGCGCTGTCAGTGCCAGCGTCATTATTGGTATGGTCGTCGATTCAAGCGGTTGGGACGCGGGATTCATGCTTATCATCGGCGCCTGTCTCACGGCGACACTCCTGATCGCTCTGACCTGGAAAGCTGAGCTACGGCACAGCTCGCTCTGATTCGAGCCTTGTACATTCTGGACCCGGTTCACACATCTTATGTTCAATCTGTGGTTTCATCCGTCAGATTGACCAGATGTGGAGGCAGGAGTGCCCGAAAACCAGAAACCATCCCGTAGCTGGGCGCTGAAACTCAGCGCGCCACGTTCACTGTATTTCGTGATTTTCGCGATCTCAGGGTTTTCCGGGCTGATCTACGAATCGATCTGGTCGCATTATCTGAAGTTGTTTCTCGGGCATGCGGCCTACGCGCAATCGCTCGTACTCATTATTTTTATGGGCGGTATGGCGCTGGGATCATGGATCGCAAGTCGTTTTTCTGCAAAGAGCAAGTCACCGCTTCTGATTTATGCCGGCGTCGAACTTGTTATTGGCGTAGCGGCGCTGCTGTTTCATGACCTGTTTACATCGTTAATAGAAGTCTTCTACGTGTCGGTGCTGCCGTCGATGGGTTCACCGGCGTCCGGCGCGATTCTCAAGTGGCTGGCCGCGAGCCTGTTAATCATGCCGCAGTCGGTACTTCTGGGGATGACATTCCCGATGATGAGTGCCGGCATTATTCGACGCTTTCCCGATACGCCCGGGGGCAGCATTGCGATGCTGTACTTTACAAACAGCATTGGTGCCGCAGTCGGTGTGCTCGCAAGTGGTTTCTGGCTGATCAGGCTCGTTGGCTTACCAGGCACCATTCTTAGCGCCGGGATACTCAACATCGTGCTGGCGACTATCGTCTGGGCTCTTGTTCGCCTCGATCCCTCTCCTTACACAGACCCGATCAAGAGCAAACCTGAGCTCGACAAAAGCTCTTCTTTGAAACATATATTTCTTGTTGCGGCATTCATCACCGGGGCTGCGTCCTTCATCTATGAAATTAGCTGGATTCGAATGCTGAGCCTGGTTCTCGGTGCGACAACACATTCGTTCGAGTTGATGCTCAGCGCGTTCATAACAGGACTCGCCTTTGGCGGGCTCTGGATCAAACGTCGAATCGATCGCATCGAGTCCCCGGTTCGCTTCTCCGGTTACGTACAGCTCATCATGGGAATTCTTGCGCTGCTCACGATTCCGGTTTACCTCGGCTCTTTTCAATGGATGGAGTGGTTGCTACAAGCGTTGGATAAGACCGACGCAGGGTATGCGGGCTACAGCTTCGCAAGTCACGCGATCGCCCTGGCAGTAATGTTGCCGACGACGTTCATGGCAGGAATGACATTGCCATTGTTCACATTCGTGCTTATCCGTCAGGGTCACGGAGAAAGCAGTATCGGTCAGATTTATGCAGCCAATACGATCGGTGCGATTGTTGGCGTCCTGATCGCGGTCCACATCGGTCTGCCGATGCTGGGACTCAAGAATCTCATCATCTTAGGCGCGATTCTCGACATTGGCCTGGGTATCGTCTTGCTGGCGAAGGATCCGGTCGTCCGAAAACGAACTACCGAGTTAACCGCTGGCGTGATCGTCGGATTGGGCGCTTTGGCGTTGGCTATTACTACTACGCATCTGGATCCCAAGTTGCTTGTGTCTGGCGTATACCGCAAGGGATCGGCCGCAACGATTGCTGAGGAAAAGGTGGTCTTTTATCGCGACGGCAAGACAGCAACAGTCTCTCTGGTTGCAAGCCCTAACGGCGTGGTGACCCTGTCAACGAATGGCAAGCCGGACGCTTCCATTCAATTCGATCCGTCCCAGCAATACAGTGCAGACGAAATCACGATGGCTGTCGCCGGGTCCTTACCGCTGGCGTATATGCCTGATGCCAGCCAGGTCGCGAACATCGGAATGGGTTCAGGACTCACGACACATGTGATGCTCGCCTATGAAGGTATTAAGAAACTGGACACAATCGAAATCGAATCAGCCATGGTGGCCGCCGCGCAAGGCTATGGCGATATCGTCGAACGGGCCTATCTGGATCCGCGCAGCGAGATACACATCGAAGACGCCAAGACATTCTTCTCGCTGCACAACAACGAATACGACATTATCATCGCCGAGCCGTCCAACCCCTGGGTCAGCGGAGTTGCCAGTCTTTTCTCATCCGAGTTCTATGCGACCGTCAAGCGACACCTGCGGGACGACGGCCTGTTTGTACAATGGATTCAGCTTTATGAATTCAATGACCAGCTGGCCGCATCGATTCTGAAGGCCCTGTCAGAGAACTTCTCCGACTACGTCATCTATACAACAGACGGATCGAATATATTGCTGATTGCAAGAAACGAGGGCGAACTACCGGAGCCCGACTGGTCGGCCCTGTTCGACACTGGTCTCGCCCCGGCACTTGCACAACTCGATATCGTCACAGAAAGCGACATGTTGGTCCGCAAGCTGATTGAACGCGATTCGCTGATTTCGTACCTGCAGCATTCCGACACGCCGACTAACTCGGATTACTTTCCTTATGTTGATCTAAACGCCGGAGCAGCGCGGTACAAGAGTTCTGAGGCCCAGCTAATCGGCACCTGGATGACAGCGCCGCTGCCGATCATTG
>WTCH01000021.1 GCA_013138675.1 Woeseiaceae bacterium
ACACCGATCGTCGCTGGGAACTGGACAATTCGGCACGCAGTGACGTTCGCACGGGCATCAGAATGGCGAAACAATTGATTGCACCGGAGCTTATTGTTGTTCCGGTCGCTGCACCGACGGGGGCTAATTAAATGAAACGCTTAACACTCATAATTGCCGCCGGACTGCTGAGCCTTGGAGCCGGTGTCGGCAATGCACAGAATGCCGGTGATGATGCGGCCAGCATGGCCGATCTGCTGGATCAGATTCGGCAAGGTCAGGCACGCGATTCTCAGGAAGCACGCCAGCGCGAAGCGCAGTTCAATCAGAATCGCAACGAGCAGCAGAACCTGCTGAACCGGGCACGTGCCGAACGCACGCGCCAGGAAAACGAAAGTGCGCGCCTCGAGCAGGCTTTTGAAAATAACCAGGCAAGAATCGTAGCCGCACGTGCAGCTCTCGATGAGCGCCTCGGTGCTCTCAAAGAGCTGTTCGGTGTATTGCAGACGGTTTCCGGCGACACGCAGGGCCGTTTCAATGCGTCATTGACCAACCTGCAGTTCCCGGAGCGCGAAGAGTTTCTCGTCGCATTGGGCAGCAAGATGGCCAGCGCAACCGAACTCGCACAGATCGAAGACATCGAAACGCTCTGGTTTGAGTTGCAACGTGAAATTACCGAGTCGGGCAGGGTCGTTCGCTTCAACCATCTCGTTACGCGTGCCGATGGCACCCAGGAAGAGATGGAAGTTGTACGAGTTGGTTCGTTCAACCTGATCAGCGATGTTGGCTACCTCGAGCACGACTCGGGTGAGGGTTCGATCAGCGAGCTGCTGCGTCAGCCGGATGGGCGCGTATTGGGATCAGCAGGGGATCTGTTTGAGGCCGAATCGGGCTACGTTTCTTTTGGTCTCGACGTCACTCGCGGCGGTATTCTCGGCTTGCTGGTCGAAACACCGACTATCACCGAGAAAATTGATCAGGGCGGCATCGTTGGCTACAGCATCCTCGCACTTGGTGCTGTTGGCCTGTTGATCGCAATTTGGCGCTTCATGGGTCTGTCCAGCGACAGTCGTAGAGTCTCTGCCAAACTCAAGCGTGACTCCGCCAGCACCGATAACCCGCTGGGACGTGTTCTTGCGGCCTACGAGAGTAACCGCAACGCCGATACCGAGACGATTGAGCTCAAACTCAGCGAAGCGGCGCTCAAAGAGATGCCGGGTCTAACCAAGGGATTGCTGTTCATCAAGGTTATCTCGGTTGTGGCACCGCTGATGGGGCTACTCGGTACGGTTACCGGCATGATCAAGACCTTCCAGGTGATCACACTTTACGGCGCAGGCGATCCAAAGATGATGGCCGGTGGTATCTCTCAGGCACTCGTAACGACTGTACTTGGACTTGTCGTCGCGATCCCGATGGTGCTGCTGCACACGATCGTCAGTGGCCAAAGCCGCAAGATCGTCAATATCCTGCAATCTCAGAGTGCCGGCCTTATTGCCGAGCATTCAGAGAAGAAAGGCTAAGCGACCATAAGGAGAAGCCATGCTTTGGCTGACAGACAGCTTTGAAGCCATCCGGGATTTCATGAACCTGGGCGGCCCGGTGCTGCGGATGATTGCGGTGACGATCTTCCTGATGTGGGTCCTTATCGTTGAGCGGATTATGTACTTCCGCACAGGGATGAAGTCCATGTCACGGGATATCCACGACAAGTGGGAATCGCGTCCTGAACGTCGATCCTGGAATGCCGAGATGATTCGCGAGCTAATGATTTCGAGATTCAGCATGGAATCCACCAAAGGAATCTCGATGATTCAGACACTGGTTGCGCTGTGCCCGCTACTTGGTCTGCTCGGTACGGTTACTGGTATGATCAAGGTGTTCGAGGTCATGGCCGTTTCCGGATCCGGAAACGTACGCGCCATGGCTGCGGGCGTGTCGCAGGCCACAGTACCAACAATGGCGGGAATGGTGGGGGCACTCTCCGGAGTGCTCCTGGTCACAATACTCAGCCGCCGTGCGGCGCATGAAGTGCAGTTCCTCGAGGACTCGCTGACCATGGACCATTGAGGTAAGACATGCGTGATCACCACTTACTAGAGCCCAACGAAGAGGAAGATAATGAGATCAACCTGACGCCGATGCTCGACGTCGTGTTTATCATGCTCATTTTCTTTATCGTGACAGCGTCCTTCATCAAGGAAGCCGGTCTTGACGTTAACCGTCCGGACGCACCGGTAACCGAGTCAAAGCCGGAAGATGCCAACATCCTGGTTGCAATCGATGGCAATGACGATATCTGGATCGACCGTCGGCTGATCGACCCACGAGCTGTGCGCGCCAATATTGAGCGCCTGCACGCCGAGAATCCGAAAGGGTCCGTGGTCATTCAGCCAGCCAAGAACTCGACCAACAAGATGCTGGTAGTTGTCATGGACGCCTCGCGCCAGGCCGGGGTGTACAGCATCTCGCTGGCCGACTCAAACTGAGGGATTGATAGATGCGAAAGAAGCGCATGCTTGGTTCAGAAGAGGAAGATAATGAGATTAACCTGACGCCGATGCTGGACGTCGTGTTCATCATGCTCATTTTCTTTATCGTAACCGCGTCGTTCATTAAAGAAGCCGGTATTCAGGTCGAACGGCCTGACACAACAACTGCAGACAAGCAGGAGGACGCCGCCATTCTGATCGCCATCAGCGCGAACAATGAAATCTGGATTGACCGGAAGGAAACGGATCCACGTGCCGTGCGCGGCATGATTGAGCGACTGCACGCGGAAAATCCCAAGGGTTCCATTGTGATTCAGGCCGACGAAGAATCGACCAACGAAATGCTCGTAATCGTAATGCAAGCCGCAAAGCAGGCGGGAGTTGCCAACGTCGCCATAGCCACCGATGACAGCTAGTTGGACGAAACAGAGCGACTCCGCGTCGCTGAGGAGAGCTAAAGCATGATAGGCCGTTACGCGTTTTCCGTTGTGATTGGAACTGTCGTTACCTTGAGTCTGCTGTTTGTGATGCACTTGTTGATCGCGTCCGGTAAGTCAGCACTGACCAAGCCGAGAGATCGGGCAAAACTCGAGTTCGTTCGCGTCAAGCGCAATGAGAATCTGAACGTCGAGGACTTTACCCCCGAGAAACCGCCGAAGCCCCCTGAGACGCCGCCTGAGACGCCGCCACAGGATATGGACAACATGGATCCGAATGCGCCGTCAATCAACGTGGCGCCGCCTACGGTTGCTCAAAACGCGGATATCGGTGGACCCGGAGGAATGAACATTGCTGAAGGCGACTATCTCCCGATTGTACGTGTTGCGCCGGTCTATCCGGCCCGGGCACTGTCACGAGGGCTTGAGGGCCATGTGGATCTCAGTTTTACCGTGACGACGGCCGGCACGGTTCGCGACCCAATTATCCTGTTTTCAACCAGCAGTCTGTTTGAACGAGCGGCCACAAGAGCGGTGTTGAAATTCAAGTACAAACCGCGCGTCGTTGATGGCGTTCCAGTGGATGTATCAGGTGTAAAGACACGTATTACGTTCCAGATCGAAGATTAGCTTCCCTGGCGGGATCTGAAGATCGAAGAGGATACTTTCTGATATGAACAACATTAGACGAATTACTGCAGCAATTTGCCTGGCGTTGGTGGGTGGTCTTCTGGCCGTTACGCCGGTTTCCGCACAGGATGACGATGCCGCGGAACGCAAATCTAAAAGTCAAAAGACCAAACAGGCGCAAGCGGTTAGCAAAGAAGTCTACGACCGCATTCAGAAAGCGCAGGAGATGGTCGATGCAAAGGACTATCAGGGTGCACTGAAGAGTCTCAACTCGCTCTACAACCCGGACAAGCTCACTGAATACGAGCAGTCAAACGTTCTCAACTACATTGGGTTTGTCTACTACAACATGGACGACATCGTGAACGCGATTCGGACCTACGAGCGCATGGTTGCGATTCCGAGCCTCGAAGAACAGCAAAGGAAGCAAACTACCTACACGCTGGCGCAGCTATATACGATGGAAGAGAACTACACCAAGGCGTTGTCAACGCTCGATCGGTGGTTCCAGCTCGAGACAAACCCGGCACCAGAGCCCTTTATTCTGAAAGCGCAGAACCTGTACCAGGTGCAGCGTTATGCCGATATGATTTCACCCATCGAGAGTGCCATGCAGGTCGCAGAGAAGCGCGGCAAGGCTATCAGGGAAGACTGGTACGTCCTGCTGAACTTTGCGTATTACCAGCAGGAAGACTACCGCAAGGTACGTGACATCCAGAAAATAATGCTCGTGAACTGGCCCAAGAAACGTTACTGGTTCTCACTCGCGGGTGCCTACACTGAATTGGGCGAAGATGAAAATTTGATCAACGCCTATGCTGCTGCCAATGATCAACGCATGCTCGAAAAGGAAAGCGAGCTTGTGACGATGGCGCAGCTGTACATGCAGCGTGAGGTCCCCTACAAGGCTGGCCAGTTGCTCGAAACGGAAATGGCCTCTGGGCGTGTGTCGAAGAGCGCCAAGAACTATCGCTTGCTGTCGCAGGCCTGGCAATTGTCCATGGAGGATGAGAAAGCCATTCCGGCGCTGACTGAGGCGGCACGCCTTAGTACTGATGGAGAACTGGATGTACGCCTTGGCAATGCATTGCTGAACACGGGCAAGTACGCGGACTGCGTGGCGTCTGTTGAAGCCGGCATTCGCAAGGGTGGCCTGAAGAGCCCGGACAACGCACAAATTTCACTTGGCATGTGCCAGTACAACCTGCGCAAGTACAACAGCGCGATCACCGCGTTTCAGGCAGCAGGAAAGACTTCCCGGTCTCGAAAAATCTCGAACCAGTGGATCAACGTGATTCGGGCGGAGATCCAGCGCAATGAGCACATCAAATTTGCTGAGGACGCAGCGCGAAAGAAACTCCAGGAGGTTGCAGAGCGCCGCGAGAAAGCCGGCAGGGCCTGACAAAACAGTCCATTTTCACATAGCGAAATCGGGGCGTTGACGGGTAACTGTCAGCGCCCCTAAAATTTCGTGCATCGAATAGAAACAAAGACGAGACATGCCAAAAGTCACCTACATAACACCTGACGGTACCCGCCATGAAGTTGAAGTCGAGAACGGCTACTCAGTCATGGAAGGTGCGATCAACAATGACATCGACGGAATCGTGGCGGAATGCGGCGGTGCGTGTGCCTGCGCAACGTGTCACAGCTACGTCGACGAGGCATGGCTGGACAAGATGCCGCCAATGGATGACATGGAAGACAGCATGCTTGATGCTGCTTTCGAACGTAAGAACAACAGCCGCCTGACCTGTCAGATCGAGATTAATAATGACCTCGATGGGCTGATCATTCACGTTGCGGACAACGAGTATTAGTCTGCGACCTTAGTCTCTTCTGGGGAGAGATAGCATGAGTATCCAAGTTGGCGACAAAATGCCCGCCGGTTCATTCGGTGTGATGACGGAATCAGGCCCGGGCGCAATTTCGACGGATGAACTGTTTTCGGGCAAGAAAGTGGTGCTGGTCTCGGTACCCGGCGCTTTTACGCCGACCTGCTCAATGAACCACTTGCCTGGCTTCGTGGAGCAGGCTGAGGCACTCAAGGCGGAGGGCGTCGATACGGTGGCCTGCATGGCCGTTAATGATGTATTCGTCATGCATGCCTGGGGCAAGGATCGCAACGTCGGCGATACAGTGCTCATGCTTGCCGACGGTAACGGGGACTACGCGAAGGCACTCGATCTCGTACTTGATGGCACGGGTTTCGGCATGGGCATGCGTGGTCAGCGCTTCGCACTGGTCGTCGAGGACGGCGTTGCGACACACGTTGCCGTCGAAGCACCTGGTCAATTCGAGGTGTCTAAAGTCGAAGCAATAATGCAGGCTATCTAGTTAACCAAGCGCTTCCGTTAATTCCGGAACGATAGTAAACAGGTCGCCGGCCAGACCGATGTCGGCGACTTCAAATATCGGTGCCTCCTCATCCTTGTTGATCGCAACGATCGTCCCGGCATCTTTGATGCCGGTGACGTGTTGAATTGCCCCCGATATTCCGATCGCAATATACAGATCCGGCGCAATGATCTTGCCCGTCTGGCCCACCTGTAATTCATTGGCCACATATCCTGCATCGACTGCGGCGCGAGTTGCGCCGACGCCTGCACCGAGCTTGTCGGCGAGGGCGTAAATCAAGTCAAAATTCTCAACACTGCCCAGTGCGCGGCCACCTGCGACAACAGAAGCTGCCGTCTGTAAGTCCGGTCGGTCGGACGAACCTGCCTGTGCCTCCAAAAAGCGTGTGTGTGTGGGCAGGTCTGCATCGACCGTGATGCTTTCAATTGGCGCTGAATTGCCAGTCTCGACAGCTTTGTAAGACGCCGTGCGCACCGTTGCCACGACGATAACGTCTGCGGGCGCATTCAGGGTCACCACAACGTTGCCGGCGTAAATCGGGCGCTTAAACTCGTGAGAACCTGCGACACTCATGATATCGCTAATCTGGTTGACGCCAAGGAGCGCAGCGACGCGCGGCATCAGGTCCTTGCCAAACGTCGTAGACGGCCCAAAAACGTGCGTGTAATTCTGCGCGGCAGCTACAATTTGTGGGGCGAGCAGAGCAGCGAGCGAATGCGCGTTGGCGGCATTCTCGATCGTCAACACGCGGCTGACCGACGCAAGCGATGCAGCCTCAGTGGCTATAGGAGCGGCTGTGTCGGCCAGCACGAGAACATCGATCTCCGCGTTCTCTATCTGTGCCGCACAGGCAACTGTTTTGGCGATGCTCGCGTTTAGCGTGGAGCCATCGTGTTCTGCAATAACGAGTATCCGGGACATCACAGCAATCCTTTGTCTTTAAGCGCGGTTACAAGACCTTGCACGTCATCAACCATAACGCCCTTGGCGCGCTCTGACGGCGGCTCGTACGAGCTGTGCGCAATTTGTGGGCCAGGATCAACGCCGAGTTCGGCAAACGCGATCTCGTCCAGGGGCTTTTTCTTGGCTTTCATGATGTCGGGCAATTTCACGTAGCGTGGTTCATTGAGCCGAAGATCAGCTGTGACAACTGCAGGCAGATCGACCTCGATTTTCTCTATACCAATATCGACCTCGCGCGTGACTATCGCCTTGTCACCATCCAATTCAATTTTTGAAGCACATGTGGCTTGTGGGCGCCCCCAGAGCGCGGCGAGCATCTGCCCGGTTTGCGAGTTGTCATCGTCAATTGCCTGTTTACCGACAATAACCAGACCCGGGTCTTCACGATTGACGATTTCGTGCAGTGCCCGTGCGCAACTCAATACGTCGGGGGCGTCATCCGTTGCGATCAGGATCGCACGATCCGCGCCCATAGCGAGCCCGGTGCGCAGTTGCTGCTGCGCCTCGGACGTGCCCACCGAAACAACGACGACCTCATTGGCGCCGCCGCTTTCCTTAATGCGCAATGCCTCTTCCAATGCAATTTCATCGAAGGGGTTAATGCTCATTTTGACGCCATCGGTTTCCACACCGCTGCCGTCACTTTTCACGCGCACACGCACGTTGTAATCAACGACCCGCTTAAGGCCGACCAGGATTTTGTCCACGGATGGGTCTCCCATGCTCCAGAGACGGAAAATGCGGGCTTCGCCCGAGAAGCGATATTGTCTCGCAGCCCATCACCGTGTACAAGACCGGTTACGCGACATGACATGGAATCTGCCGTGAATGACAATAAATTTTTGACCAGCGTTGAGACACTACGCTCAATCCTCGCTGACGACGACGTACGTGTCGTCGATTGTCGTTTCAGCCTCAATGAGCCCGACGCCGGGCTTCAGCAGTACCATGAGAGTCATATTCCTGGAGCAGTATTCGCTGATCTCGACAAGGACATGGCCGCGCCCGTCCAACGTGGCACAGGGCGGCACCCGCTACCGGATCCTGCGCATTTCGCAAGGCGACTTGGAGATCTCGGAATTTCACGGCAAACACGTGTCGTCGCCTACGATCAGGCAAGTGGTGCATTGGCGGCCAGATTCTGGTGGATGTTGCGCTGGCTGGGTCACGTAAACGTTTCGCTGCTCGATGGTGGCATGGCCCGCTGGACGGAGTTTGAATTACCCGTCGAATCCGGCCAGGTCGAGTCCGAGGCTGCCGAGTTTCTTGCGGAACCCAACATGAGCCTGGTACTCACTTCCGATGAAATCGTCGCGGCGGGCGACAAACCCGAACACCTGCAACTGGTTGATGCTCGCGACAGAGCGCGATTTGACGGCCTCAATGAGCCTATCGATCCGGTGGCAGGCCATATCCCGGGAACGCTTAACGTCCCATTCTCTGCAAGCCTTAACGAGAATGGCACCTGGAAGAGCGCTAAGGACTTGCGCACATTGTGGAAAGAGGCGCTCGGGCAGAATTTTGGATCACCGTGGAGCGTAATGTGTGGCTCGGGTGTCACCGCGTGCCACCTTGTCGCGTCAGGACTGCGTGCCGGACTGCCTGAACCTCGTGTCTATATCGGATCCTGGAGCGAGTGGATCACTGATCCGGGCCGGGCGATCGGACCCAGGGAGCCAGGACAGGGGTAATCGCCGCCAATTCACGCGGAAGGCGCGTGAACTTAATCCACATTCGAGTGGTCTGACTAAATCGGCGGTTTACCCCCGAAAAAAGAATCCATACACGGAGAGCATGGATAACGTGTTAAGAAAAACAATTATAAAACAACTTATTACACTCGTTATTTCAAGTAGTTTAGTAGCATGCGCCTCGTCCGAAGACCGCTATGAAAGCGCCGGAGACCCGGTTGCGACGAGGGGGCACGATTGCATCTCGCAATCGACTATCCGAGACTATCATGTCCTGGATGACAGAAATCTGATCGTCACGGCAGGGGCAAAGCGGAAATACCATGTCCAGCTGTCGAGACAGGCCTTTGGGCTTCGGTCCAACTGGAAGATCGGATTCCGGTCGCCGACCGGCAGAATCTGTACAGGAACGGGTGACGTGGTTGTCAATGACAGTTTCGGAAGCGAGGAAACTATTCGGATATCGTCGATCAAGCAAGTCGAACCGGACGAGCTGAATGCACTGCTGGTCCAGTTTGGCAAGAAGGTCCCAGAAGTTGAACGAGCCACGGCGCAAGAAGAAGTCAAAGGCGCCGAGGTAGAAGAGCTGGACTGAATCGAAGACCGGTTCCCGGAAAACGATTCGGTCACGCAATCCGCAATCTCCGTGCGGACCCGCCCGGCCAGCCGCAAGGTTGGCCGGGTTTTATATTGCCTTTATGATGCGTCAATGAATGACGCCTTCGAAACAAGCTCGAACAATACGCCTGAGCTATGTACGACTGGCTGAACGAGGCACTACAGGACTCATCGCAGGTAGTTACGGCGAATCGGCGCCTGGCGCGGGTATTAACTGAGCATCATGCCGAACAGCAGGTCGCTTCTGGCCTGTCAGCATGGCGAAGTCCGGCAATCGTGTCATGGCAGGACTGGCTGCAGGAATTGCTGGCTACGGCAGAGCTATCCCAAACACTGCCAACCCGCCTGAACACGCACCAAAGTCGCGTGCTCTGGGAGCGCTGTTTGCGTCGCGAGGTTTCAAGCCCCTTGCTTAATATCGCAGCCCTCGTGCGCCAGGCGAGAGACGCGTGGACACGCCTGCACGATTTCTCTGTGCCGCTCGACCAGGTTGACAGGACTGCCCAGGGGAAGGACCAGCGAATATTTGCGAGTGCCGCAAACAACTATCAGTCCATTCTGATGCGGGAAAACTGGATCGACGATGCAGGACTGGTCGGCCTTGCCGAACAGTTTGTCGTTTCGGGTGACACAACACTTGCCGGCAAAATCACATTTGCTGGGTTCGATCGCGTAACTCCAGCGGCGGCCAGACTGCTTACCGCGGTGCAGGATGCCGGAACGAGGACCGTGGATATCGAGGTCAAGACGTCGGACCACCCTGGGCGTCTCGTGGCCTACGAAAACTCCGATGCTGAAATTCGTGCGGCGGGCGCCTGGGCACGCGAGGAGCTAGTCAACAGTTCCGGTCAGGTCATAGCGATCGTTGCATCGCACCTGGATAAAGACGCGGATCGTTGCGCGCGACTCGTGCGGGAATGCCTGGTTCCGGGCTGGCAGACGTCTGGCGGAAAATACAAAGCTGCCGTAAACGTGTCCTACGGCAAGCGGCTCAGTTCTTACCCGGCCATCGCCACGGCGCTACTTGCGTTGCGCTGGCTGCGAGATGACATTGACTCGAGGGACGTCAGCTTTCTGCTGCGCTCCGCGGCATTGGGTCAGGGCCAGCTCGGCGGACGAAGCAGATTGGAACTTGAACTACGTCGCCAACCGCTGATGAACTGGTCACCGCAGATGATTCTGAGTGTTTTCGGGGGGCGCGGCGAACATCAGGACGGCCCCGACTTTCTCTCGCGAATCAATATCCTCAGTAAGCGTCGCGAAGGCCTTCCGGCCAGGGAATCTCCATCCGCGTGGGCCACGTTGATCGACGAGACGTTAAAGCAGCTCAACTGGCCGGGTGAGGCAGTGCTCGATAGTGTCGAGTTTCAGCTCATCAATCGCTGGCGAGAGCTGCTCAATGACTTTGCGCGCCTGCAACTCGTAGTGCCATCAATGACGTTGGGAGAGGCGCTTGGGCGCCTGCAGACTCTGGCGGCTGAAACCGTATTCCAACCTGAGTCCGACGGTGCACTCGTTCAACTTCTCGGACCGCTCGAGGCTGCAGGCCTGCAATTCGATCGGCTTTGGGTCAGCGGAATGAGTGCGGCGAACTGGCCACCGGCCGGGCGTCCATCGCCCCTGATTTCGCGTCAGCTGCAACGTGACTACGCAATGCCCGACGCAGACCCGGACGACACACTTGCGTATGCAGGCCGCGTTTTGCGGCGCCTCGCAGACAGTACCCGGGAACTGGTGTGCAGCTTTCCCTTGACGGAAGGGGATGCGGAACAGAGCGCCTCGGGGCTAGTCACGAGTTTCGTTTCGGCAGCTGACGAAACCGCTGCTGAACCGGGCTGGTACGCGAAGCAGCTGGTTACTTGCGCGTCACCGCTGCCAGTCACCACGGACCCGGTCCCGCCAGTGACAATTGAGGAGTCTGTATCAGGTGGTGCAGCGACCATTCAGCGACAGATGACTGAACCCTTCTCGGCATTCGCTTACGGACGACTTGGGGTGCGCCCCGTGCCCGCTATTACGAATGGTCTACCGGCCAATATCCGCGGCAGCCTGATACACGACGCATTGTTTCGCTTGTATCGTGATTTGCCATCGCGAAGCGATATTGCAGACCTGAGCTCCTCCGATATTGATAAGCGGCTGCCGGGAATCCTGAAGCGGGTATTCGCGAGGATGGAGTCAAGTGCGGACCCGGTACTCAGGCAATTGCTGAATCTGGAAAAACAGCGCGTCGCAATGCTGTTGCGGCAGGTCATTGCGCTCGACGCGTCTCGTGACGAGTTCGTGATCCAGCAACTCGAGGCGCCCATAGAACTCGCAATCGACCAGGTGCGACTACGTTTGCGCATCGATCGTATCGATCGGCTCGATAACGGTGAGGTCGTCGTCATCGACTACAAGACGGGACGACGCCGACAGGTCTTGAACTCGAGTCGCGAGCCCGACGACATGCAGCTCGTCGCTTACGCCTGCGGGCTGGACGATGCTGTGGCGGGGCTCGCCTACGTGAATGTGGACAGCAGGCAAGTTGACTTGAGTGGTGCAGGGCGATTCTTCACGCCCAATCTTGACTGGGATTCGGATTTGCCGCGCTGGAAAAATGAGATTCGCGATGCCGTACTTGACCTTCAGAAAGGCGATGTTCGACTCAACGAGGCGTTGCCGATAAAGACGGGGCGATTCTTCGGCTTGCTAAGTCGAATCCGGGAGCTGCAGCATGAGCGATAACCAGGCGCACCTGCAGGACGACGACTACGCACGGACTGCGGCGCTCGACATCACACGCTCATTTATCGTGCAGGCGCCGGCCGGGTCCGGAAAAACCGAGTTGCTGATTCAGCGCTATCTGAAACTGCTTGGCGTGGTCTCCGCGCCAGAGGAAATTCTGGCGATTACGTTCACTCGTAAAGCAGCGGCTGAGATGCAAATACGCGTAATACGTGCGCTGCAAGCCGCGGAGGACGGAATCAAACCTGACGCACCGCACGAGCGCATCACTGCGCAAGCCGCAACAACGGCGCTGGAGCGTGACCGCGACCTCGGGTGGAGCCTGCTGCAAAATCCGCGCAGATTACGCATCCAGACGCTCGACTCGCTGAATGCCTCAATTGCTCGCGCCCAGCCATTGACCGCCGCCGGAGGCGCTGCTGATACGGCAATTATCGCTGATACGGAAATGCGGACCCTGTACCGGGATGCTGCAGCCCTGACCCTCGATCAACTGGCTGAAGATGGCGATCTGCAGGAAGCGACTCGCGAAGTTCTCGTGCATGTCGATACCAATGCGTTCTTGTACATTGCTTACCTCGCTCGCATGCTCGCAACCCGCGATCAGTGGCTACCGTTTGTCGGCAGCGGGCTGATCAGTGCCAAAGAATCGAATGAACTGCGCAGCCAGTTTGAGGAAGGACTGGTGTACGTGGTGAGACGTCACCTCGAGGACTTGCAAAGAGCAGTGCCACAAGGGCTCGCCGACGACCTTCTGGAACTCGGTCGCTACGCCGCAGCGAATTTGCAAGCGGACGGCAACACTAACAGCACGATCATTCGATTGGCGGAGATAAGCAAATTACCCGGTGACACTCCGGATGCGTCGACGACCTGGGGCGGTATCGCGGATTTGTTGCTAACGCAGCAAGGCGATTTAAGAAAGCGAATCAACAAGAATCAGGGTTTCCCTCCCGGCGACGATGGCCAGAAGAACGCGTTCGGCGATATCGTCGAGTCGCTCCAGAACAGTGTGGAATTTCGCGATCTGTTGCACCAGGTGCGTGAACTGCCCCCGGTCACCTACGGCGATGATCAGTGGAGCGTGTTGCTCGCGCTGTTTCGATTGTTGCCACTTGCCGTGATGGAACTCAAGCGCCTGTTTGCTGAACGCAGTGTAACTGACCATATCGAGGTCGCGTTGAGCGCAAGTGACGCCCTGGGCACGTCTGACGCGCCTGGAGATGTCGCATTACTGCTGGACTATCAGATCCGGCATTTGCTCGTGGACGAAATGCAGGACACGTCCAGCGCACAGTATCGGATGATTGAGGCGCTGACCGGTGGTTGGGAAAACGAAGACGGGCGCACACTTTATTGCGTCGGTGATCCGATGCAGTCGATATATCGTTTTCGGAACGCGGAAGTAGGGCAGTTCCTGCTTGCCAAGGAATCCGGAATCGGCAGCGTCAACCTCGAAACGCTGGTGCTGCGTCGAAACTTTCGCTCAGGGCAGGTTTTGGTCGACTGGTACAACTATGTGTTCCCGACCGTCTTGCCGCCGCGTGACAATCCTCAACTGAGTGCGGTGTCGTATGCGGCAGCCATATCGGTGCCCAACCTGGCGGGACAAGGCGAGTGCGTGGTGCACCCGGTCTACGGATCCGATGCCGGCGTCGAAGCAGACACAGGTCTCGATGTCATTCGTCAAACTTTGAACGCACACAAGGGCGATGACATGGCCGTGCTGGTGCGTGGTCGTTCGCACCTGCCGGAGCTTCTGTATCGACTGCGGAACGCGGGCATCCCCTATCGGGCCATCGAGATCGACCGGCTGACCGATTTGCCGGAGATCATTGACGTACTCGCCCTGACGCGTGCCCTGGTTCACCACGGCGATCGCCACGCGTGGCTCGCTTTGCTTCGTGCTCCGTGGGCCGGTCTCGACTGGTGTGATTTGCATGCGCTCGTTATGGGCAATGCCAAGGCAACAGTATGGGAGCTGATCTCTGACACGGATGCATTGGCGAGATTGTCAGACATTGGGCGTGATGCCGCTCAGCGCTTGCGCGAAACACTGACGCCAGGCGTATCGTCGTGCAGGGTCGAATCGCTGCGCGATCGGGTTGAGCGTGCCTGGCTTGCTCTCGGCGGTCCGGCGATCCTGGAGAACGACCATGCGGTCGACAATGTTTATCATTTTCTCGATGTGGTCGAGAATCTCGAAGTCGCCGGCGACTTGCCCGATGTAGCTGAGCTTGAGGCTGCGCTCGACGCCGAGCATGTGTCCAGCAACGTCAACGCGCCGCTTCAGGTCATGACAATGCACCGCGCGAAAGGACTGCAATTCGACCATGTAATGCTGTTCGGACTTGGGCGGATTCCACGCCCGCGTGATTCGGGCGTGTTGAGCTGGTTCGATAGTCCTGATGAGCATGGCAGAACGCGGAAGGTCATTTCTCCTGTCGGGCCCCGTGCCGAACTGGAAAAAGACCCGATGCATAGCTATATCGGCAAGGTCGAAAGCCAAAAAGATCGCAGCGAACTCGGTCGCCTGCTGTACGTGGCCTGCACCCGTGCACGCAAGTCCTTGCATCTGTTGGGCAATGCACGCCTGCTTAAGTCGGGCATGCGTCCTGACCGGCGCAGTTTGCTGCACCTGCTTTGGCCGATCGTCGGACAGGAGTACGAGCAATGTTTCGACGCGGAGTTACACGTCGAAAACGGTGCACAACCTGGTGTATGGCTGCTACCGACCCTGAGACGCTTCGAGGATGGTTGGTCGCCACCTGATGTACCCAGGCTTCCTGTCGAAAGTCAGGCTATAGACGAAGGTGGCACTGCCGTGGAGTTCTACTGGGTCGGTTCCGGGGCGCGAATTGCGGGCACGCTTGTTCATCGCTGGGCGCAGCTTGCCGCGGACGGTCGTGTATCGTTACAAGACATCACAGTCGACACGATTCGAAAACCGGGAACGCGATGGTTGCGTGAGATGGGCATCTCAGGGGACGCTGGCGAAACGATTCTGCTGCGGGCAACCGCCGCGCTGAACAGCATGGCGGAGGATGACAAAGGGCGGTGGTTGATTGACGGCGATGGTCACGCCGAACTTGCACTTAGCGGGGTAGTGAATGGACAACTGGAGTCAGTGATACTCGACCGTGTTCGTATCGACGATGACGGCATTCACTGGATCGTCGACTACAAAACGAGTTCCCATGA
>WTCH01000334.1 GCA_013138675.1 Woeseiaceae bacterium
CGAACTCAGGCGTCATCGCGTCACACCCTCCCGGAACATTGCGCATGTAGATAATATTGCCTTCGCCAGTTCCGTCGTCGGTCGTAACAGAAAGTTGCACCGCTCTTACGGCCGGCACAATCTGGACATTGTAGGCTTCAACATATTCGAGTAGTGGAGCATCATCCGCATCCAGTTCCTCCTGGCTAATATCGATACAGAGTGTGCGAGCTCGAAAATCCCTGTCGCCAATTTTGTAAATCGGGAGATTCTCGTTTGTCAGCGTTCCTGCCGGCGCGTTAGTCGTCTCGACCTGAACCATGACGAACTGATCGTCAGCAAAATATCCGGCTTTCGATACCTTGAGCGTCTCGGACAGGAACTTCTCCGTTGTGTGTTCCGGTTCGCCAACGCGCGCATCCTTCGGTATCGGTATCGCGGCGTTAAACGGGCCAGCGATAACCATATGGCCAGCCTTGGAAAAATCGATATATTGGTGTTCAGCTGCTGCTGACATTGAAAACAAGAGAGCGATGGCCGCCGCTGTCATTGTGGTATTTTTCATGATGAGTCCTCTTAACCAAGGCAGGATTGATAGACCGAGTTTATCGCATTTGACTCGCAGATTAATAGGCGACTGAGAAACGCTGTTGGACGTGGTCGGCCTTCTCTGCCTCGTCGATGAGCGCGACCGCAAAGTCGGCTCTCGATATCCTGCTCTTGCCGCGATCGTCTTCCATCAGCACATCGCCGCCGATCCGAAACTCACCTGTGCGTTCGCCATTCGTGAAATTCTTGGCCGGCGTCGCGTAGCTCCAGTCAATATCATTGACCGTACGCAGGAATTCGAGCGCCAAAATTTGCCCCTGGATCTCATGCTCCAGGCTCTTGGGAAGAAACACGCGCGGGATCTTGTCGGCATACAAGACGCCTGGCTCAACTTCGAGCGAACCGGAACCACCGACATGAATCAGTCGTGCGGCACCACCACCAACGCCGCGAAGCTGGCCAACAATATTCCTGGCGGCGATGTACTGCAGCGTGTTCTCAGGCTTCTTATCTTTGCCGATCATGCCGCGAACAGAAACGATAATGATGTCCTTGTCCTCGACCAGGAGCTCGATGCTTTGCAGGTCCAGCAAATCGCCGGTGATTGCGGTCAGGTTTTCATGCTGCTTCTTGATACGGGAAGGATCGCGGGATACTGCTGTAACGAGGTGCCCTCGCTGCAATGCCTCTTCGACGACATGCGTGCCGATCTTTCCGGTCGCCCCGTAGACGAGGATTTGTAGTTGATCGGTGCCCTCCTCAGCGCTGAAAGCCGCCGTGAAAGCGAACATCAGGAGAAGGACATATGGCTTCATGATGCGATTTGAACCCCGTCAATCTCGATCAAGAGCTCACGGCGACATATGTGTGCGTGCAGGAACACGACGTTCGTATCAACGTTGCCAAGCAAGCTCGTCAATTCCCTGGTCACATAAGCCAGGTCATCCGGATTCCGCAAATAAACACGAAGGACGCTGTCACCTTCGAGACCAAGACTTGCTTCCTCGCCGCAAATTTTGGATACGGCGTCGCAGAGATGATGCAGGTTCGCCAGCGTCTCGGTCGTTTGCAGATTTATGTCATTCGGATGAACAGACTCGTGCCCGACTATCGCCGCGGTACCGGAAATCACGAAGAGGTCATGATTGCCCGCTCGCACGCAACCACCACGACTGAATTTCGGGCTCCTGGGGCCATACTGTCGCGGATACTCGAACGCGCTGATCTGGCGCGGATTCTCGGCAGATAAAAGTCCGTGTTTTGACATCAGCGCAACGATTGTCAGGTCACTGTCACGCGTACAGCCCACTGCCGTACCGGTAGGAACGGTGGAATCGATGATACCGAAGTGCTCAAAGGCCTCCGCCCTGCCGATCGAAAACTGACGGTACTTTTCCCTGTCATCGTCGCCCATATTGATACTCGGAAAGTAATTCCAGATCTTGACCAGATGGGAGTGCCCGACCTGCTGCGCGACATCCAGAAGTTCCTGGTAAGCGTCGTGAGATCTCGTCCTGAAGTCCTGTGGCGAAGCGTCAGGCACCTGCACCACTACTACTGCATAATCTTCACATTGGGCGACTGTCGCATTGCCAATAACGTCGTGGTCAACGTCGCCCCGAAACCACCAGCACTCGAATAAGTCTCCGCCGTCGATCGGGTCAAGGCCGATGTTGACGACCCCGGATGGGCGGCCAGGAGAAGCATCAGAACCAAAATGGAAGCCGACCAACAGATTGTGTTCGGCCGATGGCGGCACAATGCTCTGGCTGACGTTAATCGCCAGTCGACAACGACTCTCTCTTGGTGTTGGAACAGGACTCGTATTACCTGCCGTGTTGTGAGTCATTCTCGTGCACATCCAGTCGATTGTTGATAATTCCACACAACGATCTATCATGCACTATCGATCGGCTAAAGGGCCAGATCAACAGGAAACTAAATGCAGCCACAGTCTGAATTTGAACACGAAGTTGCGGAACTTATTGTCGAATCCCTGAACCTGGAAGACATCAACGCGACGGATATTCAGCCAGAAGAGCCCTTATTCGACGATGGCCTGGGGCTGGACTCAATCGATGCACTGGAGCTGGCGCTGGCCGTCACACAAAAGTACGCGGTACAGCTGAGAGCCGAAGACGCCAATGTAAAGGAAGTATTTAGTTCCCTGCGCAGCCTGAGCGCTTACATCGCCGAGAATACGTCGTAGATTCGTTACCTTGCCGAGCTCGCAAAGATCGCACGTAATTACAAGCCGCGGCCTGGACGAGATTATCGCGCACGGCCGGGACGGAGAGGTTAGCGTTGCCCAGTTTCTTGCGCGCGCCGTCGCACTGGCAGGAAAGCTTCCGGACCATCGCTACGCCATCAACCTGGCCGCGGATCGCTACGATTTCTTCCTTGGTTTTTGTGCCGCAGTAATCGCCGGACAGTGCACCCTGATGCCGTCAAACCGGCAGCAGCAGACGGTGCAGCAAGTCGCCGATGATTACGCCGACTGCTACTTGCTGGGGGACGTATCCATGGATGGCATCGAACGGTTCGATGTCGATTCCGATAGCCTTGCGACCATCACCCCCTCGGTGGATATCCCCGAAATTCCATTACACCAGTTGTGTGCGATCGTATTTACGTCGGGAAGCACTGGCAGGCCGACGCCAAACCGAAAGTACTGGAAGACGCTCGTCGAAGGGGCTCTGAGCAATGCCGCCTTGCTAATGCAAAATCAAAAAGCTCGGCTCAACCTGCTCGCCACCGTCCCACCGCAACATATGTGGGGCTTCGAGACCTCAATTTTGCTTCCGCTTTATTCGAAAATCGCAGTCAGCCATGTAACACCTTTTTTTCCTCAGGACATTGCGGAGTCGCTCGCATCCCTGCCAGAACCCCGAGCCCTCGTTTCCTCGCCGGCTCACGTGAGCGCACTACTTAGCGCCAACGTCGCAAAGGTAAAGATACACCGCATATTCAGTGCGACGGCGCCAATGTCGGCAGAACTTGCCGGGCAGTTGGAACAGTACTTCGATGCGCGAGTGGTCGAAATATTCGGTTGCACCGAAGCCGGCACGATGGCGCGACGGAATACGGCAAGCGAATCGCTTTGGCAGCTTGCCGACGCGTTTAGTCTTGAGGTCGGCGAGGATCGTACCTTGGTTAGAGCATCGCACCTGCCCGAAGACGTCGAGTTACAGGACCGTGTCGAACTTGCCGGCCACAAGCAGTTTCGCTGGCTCGGACGTAGTCAGGACATGGTCAACATCGCCGGTAAACGGGGCTCACTTGCAGATCTGAACCACCGTCTCATGGCCCTGCCCGACGTCATTGATGGTGTGATTTTCCTGCCCGACGAGGACAGCAAACGGCTTGCCGCGCTCGTCGTCGCACCCGGGATGCAAGCGTCTGATATCCTTGAGCAATTAAAGCCGAGCATCGAGCCCGCGTTTCTGCCCCGCCCAATCTACATCGTAGCAATGCTACCGCGCCAGGAAACCGGAAAACTCGCAAGGAAAATCATTGTCGAACTGTTTGAAAAAATGCGAAGAGCCAGGGCGCAACAGGATGACGAATCGCCGAGCAACCAGACCCACTAGAGATGCGCTGATAGCCGGTGCAGGCGCGGCCCTGGCGTTAACACTTCTTTTTGCTTTGCCGGTACTCGCGGCCGATCTTCCATCCTTCGACTTGCGTACAGTGCTCGCAAACACAACGGTAACACCACCAGGGCGCGTTACATTCCGCGAAGAACGACACAACCCGATGTTGGCAGAGCCACTGGTACTCACCGGCCATCTCGAATATCTCGAGTTGGGTGTATTGCGCAAGGTCATCGAGACACCGTTTCAGGAAGCATTCCAGGTGGATGCGCAGCACATCATTATTGAAAGAGACGGCCAGACTCGCAAACTGTCCCTGAACAAGAGCCGGTCGCTACGCACGATTCTCGGGGCTATCGAGGCAATACTCGCGGGTGAGGCCGACCGGCTCGAGTCCAATTTCGATTACGAGCTCTCCGGCACCGTCGATTCATGGACTGTGCGATTAACACCAATTTCACAACGCATTGCCAAGCAGCTCGAGAGCTTGCAGGTCAGTGGAGACGGCGAGTCAGCAACCGGCATTCGCGTCGACCTCGCAGGTGGTGAGTGGCACCAGATGGAAATCTCTCGAAACGTCGCGACACAGTGAGTCACCCAACTTCTGTCTTATGGCGAACCTCGCTGCTATGGGTTGGCGTAGCGGTACTTGCTATTGTCATTCTGGTAAGCAGACTTCAGCTCAGTTTCGATCTGAGCGCTTTTTTTCCGCAGCAAACGACGTTGGCGCACGACGTACTGATCGAACAACTTCGTAACGGGCCCGGCTCGCGCCTGATTGTCATCGGCATCAACGGTTCCGATCCGCAGCAACTTGCAGAGGTCAGTGGCCAGATGAAGCAGAGTCTGGCGGCTGATCCTGCGTTTGTCGCGGTACTCAATGGCGAGTTTGACGAAGACGCGACGCAAGCACCCGAACCCGTGAGTAGCTACTACCTGTTATTGCGTGACATCGATTACAGCCGGGAATCCCTGCGTCAGGCGCTGCAGTGGCGTTTACAGGACCTGGCATTTGGCGGAGGTTCAGCCCTGCTGGAACTCATTGCGCGCGATCCGTTCTTGATCACTCTCGATGTGTTGCAGCAACTGGTACCCGTCGATATGGATGGCGACTTGTGGTTTTCCGAGGATGGCAGTGCGGTACTCATGGCCGAGACGCATGCCGCAGCCATCGACATTACGGCACAGGCTGCCGCGGTACATGCAGTGCGCAGCGCGTTCGCCGCATTGCCTGATGCCGAGACATTAAATCTCGAAATCACCGGTGTTGGCGCGTTCAGTGTCGAATTACGCGAGACTATCCAGGCAGAGGCGACCAAGCGCAGCATTATGGCGAGCGCTGCGCTGCTGCTGGTCTTACTTGTCGTATTTCGCAACCTCAGGATGATACTGCTCGCGGCATTGCCTATCGGCATGGGTTTTCTCGCCGCACTCGCGCTCCTGAGTTTGTTATTCGACACTGTGCACGGCATTACCCTCGCATTTGGCTTCACCTTGCTCGGTGTCGCTATTGATTATCCGCTGCACTTGTTCAGCCATGCTGAGAATGACTCTGGCCGGGAGGCGATCAGGCGCATCTGGCCGACGATGCGGCTCGGTGTCATCAGCACGGCCATTGCCTATCTCGCCCTCGCATTTTCAGGTTCGCAGGGTCTGGCCCAACTCGGGATAT
This sequence comes from Woeseiaceae bacterium, assembly GCA_013138675.1. GTDB lineage: Bacteria > Pseudomonadota > Gammaproteobacteria > Steroidobacterales > Woeseiaceae > UBA1847. The sequence continues at coordinate 5,794 of WTCH01000334.1, forward strand.
TTACAGCAGTCGGCGTAACCGTCGCTGTGCTCGCAACTCGCACATGGCTGCCGTTGCTACTTACCGAGCGAAGGACAGTCCAACCTGATAATAGAGAAAAGCCGCTGGCGCCGACTCTTCGGCCAGCTGCCGCGATCAGCCTGCTGCTCCTCGCTGCAATGACGATCATTTACAATTCCGAATCGGGTTTATGGGATGACAATCTGTCGAGCCTGAGCCCGGTTCCTGTATCCCGATTGCAGGCGGATCGCGCGCTACGCTCTGCCGCTGTTACTCCTGACTTGCGCTACCAACTGGTATTGCACGACGACTCTTTCGAGGCATTGCTGCGGCATAGCGCTGCCGTCGATGACCTTCTGGCAGCGGCCGTTGAGAATGGCCAGCTTGAAGGCTGGCGATCTATAAGTCAGATACTGCCAAACGAGGAAGATCAACGGCGCCGACAGGATGCCATTCCGTCGCCTGATGGTCTGCAGGGGAACCTGGACTATGCACTCGCCGGGACTCCGTTTCGCACGGACGCTTTCGAACCGTTCACCACCAGCGCTCAGGCGGCCAAGAACCTCCCGCCACTATTGCCCGATCAATTTACGGACACGCCACTACGCTCGTGGCTGGCCTCGCATTTACTTCGCATCGACGAGGATTGGGTCGCACTCGTGTCCCTCGTGCGACCGGATGTCAGCAGCCTGAACCGGGAGATTCAGTCGTGGAACGGTCAGGCTGAGCTTGTCGATCTGCAGGCTTCGTCGATGGTGTTGATGCGCGACTATCGCGCTAGTGCCCGCAATACGATTCTAATCGCGGCGATGATCATCATCTGCTTGTTGTGGTACGTCCGCGGGCAGCTTCGGCAGACGCTATGGATTGCCTTGACTGTCTCGGCCGCGCTCGCCACGACCGTCGTGGCCATTAACGCTGTGCATGGCAGCATGACGGTAATTCACCTCGTTGCGTTATTGCTCGTTCTCGGGCTTGGGCTTGACTATGCACTGTTCCTGAGCCGCACCGAGCCCGCGTCTCAACAACGTGCAACGGACAAAGGTGTGCTTGCCTGCGCAGCATCGACGACACTTGCCTTTGGCGTCCTGGCCGCATCAACGATACCGGTATTGAAATTTCTCGGGCTTACTGTCGCT
>WTCH01000116.1 GCA_013138675.1 Woeseiaceae bacterium
CAAAGACCTTCTTGAGATCCGCCTCGTCCTCGATCTTGCGCCGGATGTCGCGGATCAGACGGCCCAGGCGGATGCGCAGGAACTTGAGCTGGCGACGCTGGCGCTTCCACTGCTTGGCATGGGCGTAGCGCCCGGCCATGATCGCCGCCCGCTTGGCGACCCGGACATAGGACTGGCGCAGTTTGAGGCCGTGTTTGCGGGCCAAGGCGCCGAGGGTCACGATCGCCTTGTGCATCAGCTTGGTGTCGGTCGGGTGGGTCACGTTCTTGGGCTGCACCGTGGTATCGACCGTCACCCGCTCCATGTCGCGGGCCTTCAAGGCACCGGTCGCATAGGCGACCCGCAGGCTCTCGGCCAAGAGCAGCTCGAGTTTCTCGCCGAGCCGTCCGCGCCAATGGCTCAGCCCCGAACGCTCATGCGCGATACCGTGCTGGAAGAAGGTCTCGCCGGTGAAGTGTTGAATCAAGGCTTGTGCAACGCGGACCTTCTCACGCGCTGTGGCCATCGACAGATCGCAGCGCCAGGCCAGCCACTTCGACGTGCAGTCCAGACCCCACTTGAGGCAACCGCCGCGTTCGTCGAACTCCCGGATCATCACCAGCAGCTCGTAGGTGGCAGCATTGATGCGTGTGCAGAGGTTCAAAATGCTCTGGTCGAGCGCTTCGATGGGGGTCAGGTCAGTGGCCATTTCAGGTCCCTCAGGGCGGGGTTGGAGAGACCTGTAATTATACACAGTAGTCGACTATTTTTCCATTTTAAAACAGTTAGTTAAGAGAGCTATTATGCGACAAAACCAGGAAAAATGGCCCAATATGGATCCGTATCGTATCCGGCTTGCCGCGCCGTCCATAGCGGCAATATGACCAATCCTTGAGGCATTTTGCATAGAGGCTCATTCCGCCTCGCCGCTACTGTGTACGTCTGGATACACAGCATGTGAGGAGGAATGGATGATGGACGTCAACAGACTGAAACAACGACTTATCGATGCAGGCCGCCTGCAGACCGAACGCGATATCGAGCTGTTCGATGCGATGTCAGAGCAGACGCCCGAATTGCTGGCGCTGATTTACGCTGCCGCACTTGCCGGCGTAACAGTGACCGATTCCGAGTTCAACGGCTCTCCTCGATCCACGCCAGAATAGAGACGTGCAGCATCGGTAGCGTGATGCCGCCATAGCCGACGACGCGATCATGGAACGCGCTTAAGTCGAACTTGTCACCGAGTTCTTCTTCAGCAAGCGTGCGCAGGCGCCTGATTTCGAGCATGCCCAGCATGTACGAGGTCGCTTGCCCTGGCCACGAAATGTAACGGTTGATGTCGTTCTCGATGTCGACCAACGGCCAGGCGGTATTACCTGCCATGTAGTCGATGGATTGCTGCCGCGTCCAGCCCTTGGTATGCAATCCCGTGTCGATCACGAGCCGGGACGCACGTGCGCCTTGTTCGGAGAGCATGCCCAGGTAGTCCAGCGGGCCGCTGTAGAGACCGAGTTCGTCGGCCAGGCGTTCTGAGTACAAGCCCCAGCCTTCGCTGAAACCCGAGTTGCCGAAATAGCGCGCAATCGGATGGACACTGTCGCCGAGTTCGAGGGAGATGGCGCCCTGGTGATGATGGCCGGGATACGTTTCGTGATAGAGCGTCGACTGCTGCGTGACGCGCGAGCGAGCCTCCGGATTTGTTACTGCGATATAGAAAATGCCGGGCCGCGTACCGTCTTCCGATGAAGCGTGATATTCGCCAATACCGCTTTCGGCGAACTCCGGATAGCGCTTAACCAGGACGTCCGCTTTGGGCAAACGGCCAAAGACCTCAGCCATGGCTGCTTTGGCGGCATCGAGCGCATCGAGCGAGTACTGTACGACGGCGTCTTCGGACTCAAACGTAAACTCAGGATCGACGTTAACGCGGCGCATGAACTCGTCGATTGAGCCGCCACCAAAATGCTCATCGATGATGGTACGCATCTCGCCACGAATCATCGCGACTTGCTGCAACCCGAGTTCGTGAATTTCGTCAGCGGATGGTTGAATCGTTGCGAACGAGCGTACTAGTGTCGGGTAACATTCGGCGCCATTTGGGTTGGCAGTCAATGCAATCACTTCACGCGCTTGCGGCAGGTAATCTTCTTCCATGTAGTCTGCGAAGCGATGCAGCGCAGGCGCGATTTCGTCGTCGTACACAGCCTGCACTTTGGCGGTGAACTCCTCATCCTCGGCTCGCTTCGCCGGATCGAGGAAGATCGTGTCCGCTGAGTCCAGCGCCCGCACCTGTTCAGGAACGTCCAATGCCGTGACTCGAGGTGCGCTGTAACCGAGTTCCATACCCTGTCGCAGATTCGCGATTTCCGTATCGATGAAGCCGGCTACCTCACCAAGGCGTGCGAGCGCTTGCTGCTGCAGGTCCGGCGTATCGACAGGCTGAATCTCAAACAGGAATGGCAGGCCTCTGTACCACGCGGTCGTCGCGCTTGCCTGCCACAATTCACTGCGACAAATGCGCGATGCCACCGAGCTTGCGAGAGACTCGTGCAGTATTCCGTACGTTACCCAGTCGCGGCTGCCGACATCTTCAGGTGAGCCGATCGCATTCAACGCGGCGAGCCAGGTATCTTCCCGGGCTTCCCACCCGGCAAGTGCGTCGAGAGAGTTGTCGTACAGCCGGTCGTGGCGAGCACCTTCGATGGAATAGTAGGTACCCTTCGCCGGGTATCTCTCCATCGTGGCGGCCAGGATTTCATCAGCCAGTACTTCAATAGCGCTTGTCTCAGGTTCAGTAGATTCCTGATCGCAGCCGGCGATTATCATACCGAGGGTCACGATAAATGCGATTTTAATTATTGTTCTCATAAGTCGTTTCCGCTGCCAGCAAATTCAAAATTGCTGTACTCGATAATCTCGGTTTCGTCGAAACCGATAAAAAGTAAGGCGCGACCTTTTGCCTTAATCGCCATATTGCGCGGCACGATTGGGCCGCCCTCTATGGCAGGTCCAAATTGAAAATGCATAATGAAAGTGCTGATCGTCGTGCCGAATCCGGGTTTGATGTCTGCGTTATTGCGCAGGTCGATCGCTTCGAGGTAGCGGCCGTCTTTGCTGATCTTCACGGTGGCATCGACGTTGCTGATAAATTCGACTTCATCCTCGTCAGGTATGAAATTCAGCAGCCAATACTCCTCGGTCTCTTCAAGGAGCTCGATTGTCTCGACGTCGACTATGTTGACACGCTGGCTGCTGTCAGACGTCTCGTGTTCTTCCTTCTTATGTGCGAACTCCCGCAGCTCATCTTCATTTGGCTTGCGCCCGTCGACCGAGATCAAGGTCCAGTGGTCGACTTCATTATTTCGAGGATCGTGTTTTCCAACCCAGCGCTTGCCATCTGTGAGAGTGGACTCGGTAAACGCCCAGTTCTTTTCCAGTTCCCAGTCGACAGCCTCAACAGCATCCTCAAACAACAGCTTATAGTCTTCTGCGTGTAACGGCGTTACAACACACAAGAAAAAGAACGTAAGTAACAGGCGGGTCATTCGACTTCACGCAGGTGAAAATTGAAAGCAGGCAACGGGCCAAAATTGTTGTTGATCAGGAGCACGCCCATGCCTTCGATCCAGCGCGAATGTTCGATTGGCCCCAG
>WTCH01000187.1 GCA_013138675.1 Woeseiaceae bacterium
GGGACTAAGAGCCGTTACTGCAAACGTTCTCGGGCGTCCGCCACCAGGATGCCGCCGTTGGGCCGCAATTCGAGGAATGACTCGAGGTTCTGGCGAGCCGCATCCGTCATACCAATCTCGAACTGAGCGAGTGCGGTCCAGTAGGGCAATTCGGCCAGATACCGAAACGTTGGAACGTCATTGAGGAAGATGGCCGACGCCTCACCGCGGCGTGATTTCGCCGCCTCGAATTCAGCCAACGCTTCGGCAGCATAGCCCGCCTGCAGATAGGCTTTGCCCAGCTGCAGTCGTATCAGCCAAAGGTCAGATAGTTCGAGGGCGGCATTCAGCGTGTCCACCGCGTTGACCGTATTCCCCGCAGCCAGCTCCTGCAAAGCAACAAGCATTGCGCCGTAGGCACGGCGTTGCGGTTGCAGCTGGTTGGACAACCTCTCTGCAATGGCGCCCGCGGATTCATTGTCGCCCGCGGCGACGAAGAGCATGGCCGCCGCAACTGATGTTGCGTCACCCTCATCGAGCTCGAGCGCCCGACGCGCCGCCTCAAGCGCCTCAAGCTCCTTGCCTTGCTCGAGTAGAGCCTGGGCCCTGATCATGTGTTTTGTCGCCGCGGCGCGCTGGTTGCCAGTCGCGTCGTCCGCCGCAATTCCCTGTTCAAGCAGAACCAACGCACCGACAAACTGGCCAAGGTAGACACTCGCATCGGCAAGTCCGACGTAGGCCAGCGATACGCCTCGCGCTCCGCCCAGTTTCATTTCTTCGTAGGCTGTCGTTGCGCCAGAAACATTGCCGGAATCGAGCGCAGCGATCGCCTGCGGCAAGTAGCCTTTATAAAAAGCCGCATCCTGCTCCACGACAAGGCGTGCTTGTGCGTCAGCGGTTTCGAAGTCGGTCGCATACATCGCGTAGAGCGCGAAGTTCGATCGAAATATCGTTCGATCAGGATAGATGTTCAAGATCTTCTCGCCCTGCGCTCGTGCTTTATCGAAATCCAGCGCGTAGAAGTAGACGACGGCCAGATTGTTGTGCCCCGGTGCATCGGCGGGGTACTTTTCGACCAGCTGTGAAAAACTCTCGATTGCACTGCTGTAATTGCGCGTGACGGACGCATAATAAACACCCAACGTGCGCAGTTTTTCGCGCTCCGTCATCGTATCCATCAGCGACAGGGCTTTCTGCCAGGCCTCTTCCGATACGTCGCCCAGGCCGACTCGATGGGCGCTCAGCCCCAGTGACGCATAGGCTCTGCCAAAATTCTTGTCGAGCCGGATCGCCTCCTGATACGCTTCGACAGCTGCTTCATAGTTCCCCGCGAAAGCAAGCTGGCCGCCATTAACATAGGCGCGTGCGGCCTCAATCGATGCTGCGGTGAAAGTTTCTGCGAACGGGCTGTCGCTGCTGTCGAGCGTCACGTCGCCCAGTTCCTCGCGAACGCCACCGGAGAGTTCGCCGATGGCCTGTAGCACGGCTTCGGTGGAGTCCGCGTTTTGCTTGATTTCGAAAAGCGTCCTGCCCTCTGTAGGATCTACGCCGGCCACCCCAATATCGAAACCGGCGCCGGCTGGTTCGATCGACCCGATCAGGACCATGTTGATGCCTTCGCGCACCGCGACGAGCGACGCCATTGCGGGACTGAGCACGGTACTATCAGGTTGCAGCCTGGTAGCAATCTTTTTGGCGCTGTTGCGTTCGTAGGCGGTTATGTGCGGCGCGCTCTCAATGCCGATATTCAGCGCCTGCTCCAGCAGGCCATCAAACAGTTCCTGGCCAGTCTTGTTATCAAAGTCGGCGATCAGTATCGAAATCGGCTCCAGTTCCTCGACAACATCCGGCCCACTCGTAATGTTGAGGTAGATGGAAAAAATCAGTGCGACGCTCAGAACGCCGATGACAGCGAAGTCCATCTTGCGACCGCCAAGCGGTGCGACAATCGTGTCCGTGGGATCGCCCTGAACTTCGATGCCCTTGTCCGTGACATCGAAGATCCATGCCAGCACGATCACCACAGGTAAACCGATGATGGCGACGATGATGAGCGCGCGCATCACCCACTCGGGTGCATCAAATGCAGGCAGCAAGACGCTGGCGGCCTCGATCAGGATCCAGACGACGCCGACATAGAGGCCCGTTGCGCGGAACACCTCGCGACGTCGAAGCTCTCTGATCAGATTGGGCATGTTTCAGCTAAACCTTGCAGTCGGGTCGCCGGAGCGCGGCCCGCGAAAATTCTAGCACGACACAAGTGGTCTAGATGCTGTCTATTATCCCGTTCAGCGTGGTACTAGGACGCATCGCAGCCGATGCCAGCGTGTCGTCCGGGTTGTAGTAACCACCAACGTCAACGGCCTGGCCCTGGGCAGCGTTCAGCTCTTCGACAATTGCCGCCTCGTTCTCGGCGAGTGCGCTGGCAACAGCCGCAAATCTCGCCGCCAGTTCGGGGTCTGCATCCTGAGCCGCCACCGCCTGTGCCCAGTACATGGCAAGGTAGAAATTGCTGCCACGATTGTCGAGTTCGTTGACCTTGCGCGACGGAGACTTGTTCTCGTCGAGATAACGGCTGTTCGCCTCATTGAGCGCAACTGCAACAATCCGGGCTTTCGCATTACCGGTCTTTTCGGCCAGCTCTTCAATAGACACCGCCAGCGCGAGATACTCACCCAGCGAGTCCCAGCGCAGGTGCCCTTCGCCGATAAACTGCTGCACGTGCTTCGGCGCGGAGCCGCCAGCACCCGTCTCGTAAAGGCCGCCGCCAGCAAGCAGCGGCACGATCGACAACATCTTTGCGCTCGTGCCGAGTTCGAGAATCGGAAACAAGTCTGTCAGGTAGTCACGCAAGACGTTGCCCGTGACCGAAATCGTGTCCTCACCATTCTTCACGCGCTCAAGTGTCGCGCGCATCGCCTCAACCGGCGGCAGGATCTCGAGATCGAACTCACTGGTGTCGTATTCCTCGAGGTAGCGTTTCGTCAGGGCGATCAACTGGCGATCGTGAGCACGGTTCTCATCGAGCCAGAAGATTGCCTTCGATCCCGTCTGCCGAGCGCGGCTTACGGCTAGTTTGACCCAGTCGCGGATCGGCAGGTCTTTCGTCTGGCACATGCGCCAGATATCGCCCTGGTTAACTGCGTGTTCAAGCAAGGTATCGCCAGACGCATTCACAACCCGGACCTTGCCCTCGGCTGGAATCTCGAAGGTCTTGTCATGCGAGCCGTATTCTTCGGCCTTCTGCGCCATCAATCCGACGTTGCAGACATTGCCCATCGTCGATACATCGAATTGGCCGTTCTTTTTGCAGAACTCAATGACTTCCTGGTAGATGCCGGCGTAACAACGATCAGGGATCGTATAGCTTGTGTCCTGCAGCTTACCGTCCGGGCCCCACATCTTGCCCGAGGTGCGAATGGCCGCCGGCATGGACGCATCGATAATAACGTTACTCGGCACATGCAGGTTTGTGATGCCCTTGTCGGAATCGACCATAGCCATCGCCGGGCGTGTATCGTACATGGCCTCGATGTCTGCCTTGATCTCGCTCTGCTTGTCGTCCGTCAATTCGCCGATTTTGGCGTACACGTCGCCAATACCGTTGCTGGCATCTACGCCGATCTCGTCGAATAACTCGCCGTGTTTTTCAAAGACAGCGTCATAATAAACACGAACAGCATGTCCAAACATAATCGGGTCCGACACCTTCATCATCGTTGCCTTGAGGTGTAGCGACCAGAGCACGCCGTTGGCCTTCGCAGCTTCGATTTCCCGCGCATAAAATTCACGTAGCGCAGCACAATCCATGCGTGTTGCGTCAACAACCTCACCCTTGAGTACGGGCAATTGCTCACGCAAGACCGTCGTGCCGGCTGCAGTCTCAAGCTCTATCCTGAGATTACCGTCTGCTGCGACAATCGCCGATTGCTCGCCCGAGTAGAAGTCCCCGTCGTCCATGTGCGCAACGTACGATTTCGAGTCCGAACTCCAGTCACCCATCGGATGTGGATGCTTCTGCGCGTAAACCTTTACAGCAGCCGCAACGCGACGATCGGAATTACCTTCGCGCAGCACGGGATTGACTGCACTTCCCAATACCCTCGAATAGCGCGCGTTGATGTCGCGCTCGTCGTCAGTTCCGGGCTCTTCCGGATAGTCAGGAATGTTGAAGCCCTGCGACTGCAGCTCGGCGATAGCGGCGGCCAGCTGCGGAATTGAGGCACTGATATTTGGCAGCTTGATGATGTTGGCATCCGGCGTCTTTGCCAGATCACCGAGTTCGGCGAGCGCATCGTTTTGACGTTGTTCATCGCCCAGGTTCTCGGGGAAGCTCGCCAGGACGCGTGCTGCGAGAGAAATGTCCCGCGTCTCCACGGCAATACCGGCGGAGTCCGTAAATGCCTTGACGATCGGCAGCAGTGAATAGGTGGCAAGTGCCGGTGCTTCGTCGGTCTTCGTGTAGATGATTTTTGCGGTGCTCATGCTCGTGTCTTTACCATTGGTGGCTGCCCGATATCCGGAGCGGGCGCCATTATAAGGGTGACGCAAGCAAAAATGGTCAATTTTGGGGATTTTCTGGTACCGCGCGGCAACCTTGCGGCAAGTGCCTATACTACGAATCGGGCGTTGACGGTCCAATAATTTCCTATGTCTGAGTTGTTTCAACCAATCAGTACTGGGCAGTTGGTGGCGTGGGTATTCTCCGAGCTGGATAGCCACGACTCGATCTTTGCTATACCGCGCCAGCACTTCTACCGACCTCGCGAAGATGACTCCTTCCGTACGGCCGCATTTGGCCACTTACTCGAGACCCCGTTCGGCCCTGCCGCGGGACCGCACTCGCAGATGGCGCAGAACATCGTGGCCTCCTGGCTGTGCGGCGCGCGTTACATTGAACTCAAGACGGTACAGACACTCGATGTACTGGATGTTTCCAAGCCCTGCATCGACATGGAGGACGAAGGTTACAACGTCGAGTGGTCGCAGGAACTGAGAGTCGATCAATCCTTCGATGAGTATCTTCGTGCCTGGATCCTGATACATGCGCTGCACCACAAGCTCGGCTTTCCGGGCAAGGCGCCGGGCATCGTATTTAACCTCAGCGTCGGCTACGACCTCGAGGGCATCCAGCAGCCGAACATGCAGTGGTTTCTGGACCAGATGCAGGACTGCTCCGAACACAAGCGAGCTGTCATTGATCAGGTTGCCCGCTTCTATCCCGAGGTGCGGGACATCGGGATTCCCGACCGCATTTCCGACAACGTGACCCTATCGACAATGCACGGCTGCCCGCCTGGCGAGATAGAGAGCATCAGCACCTACCTCCTACGGGAGCGGCAACTGCACACGCTCGTGAAGTGCAATCCGACATTGCTCGGGCCCGAGCGGGTACGCACGATCCTGAATGAGGACCTGCAATACTCCGATGTCGTAGTGCCGGACATCGCGTTCGAGCATGATTTGAAATACGCCGATGCCGTGAAGATGCTGGGTAGCCTGCAGTCAATCGCGAAGGACTGTGGCCTCGACTTTGGCGTAAAACTGTCAAACACTCTGGAAGTCGAAAACACGCGTTCGGTCTTCAACGAAGACGAGAAAATGATGTACCTGTCCGGGCGACCACTGCACGTGATTACCGTTAACCTCGCGCAGCGATTGGCGGAGGAGTTTGACGGGAAACTACCGATGTCGTTTTCCGCAGGAGCGAATTGCTTCAACGCGCCGGACCTGCTCGCATCGGGCATGCAGACCATCACCGTGTGTTCCGATCTGTTGAAAACCGGCGGCTACATGAGGTTGCTGCAGTATCTCGAAACGGCGAACGACGCGTTTGCCACAGTGAAAGCGGCCGACATTAACGAGTTCATATTGAATACAGCAAAGACGAACGAGTCGCTTGCGGATGTCGAAGCCGCTGCTCGCCTTAACCTGTTTCACTATGCAAAACTTACGCTGGACGATCCGCAGTACAAGAAAGTCACATTCGATACGTCACACACGAAGACGTCGCGTGAACTCGGTCTGTTCGACTGCATCAAGGCACCTTGTATCGATGAGTGCCCGATCAATCAGAAGGTCCCGCAGTACATGAATGC
>WTCH01000372.1 GCA_013138675.1 Woeseiaceae bacterium
GTGAAGATCTACTGGGGAGGCGCAGACAACGTTATGTGTGTTGGTGTCGCGAAGATCGACGACTTGGTTGATCTTTGCCTGAAGAAGGCCCGACCGCCTTTGTCCCGATAGGCCATCAATCGCTGCGCGATCGGACTTTGGTGCCGGAAATTTGCCGGAATTAGTCCAGACCGGTTGTGACTTGTCGGGCACATATGTCCACGGGCGTCTCCAGTATGCCTAACATTAACAAACACTTACGAACGCCCAAATGCCTTCGGGAGGCAGGGGCCGGAAGTTCGCACCGAGGCGCGCAGCGCCGACAGACGCACGCAGTGCGGCCCGCAGGGCCGAGCGGCGCAGCCGCGAGTCCATCTTCTCACTCCGACCACAATTCCCTCTAACATTCATACAGTTAGCATCAACTCACGAGAGCACTGCCTGGGTTCGGCAGCACAGTCTCATCAGTATCTCGTGATTCGATTGCCACCCTTTTTTCATCCAAAAGTGACTGTGCCGTGATCTCCGCGTGAGAATTCGGCTCGAAGCTGGTCCCCGTCTGAAATCACATAATTTCTACGGAGCCTGACTCATGAAAAAGACCTTTTGTGCCGCACTAATCGCGGCCTCGTTCTCAGCGGCGCCATCAGCGAACGCCGTCGATTTTGACGTTCAAATCACTAACCTCAGCAATGGCATCTATTTCACGCCATTCCTTGTCGCGGCACACCCGGCCGGTAATAACCTGTTCATGGCCGGACAACCAGCGTCCGCTAACTTACAGGCGATGGCCGAAGGTGGCAGCATTTCGGGACTGTCTGCTGACGTCATTGCGCTGGGTGCCACGGTGGTCGAGAATCCAGCCGGTGGCCTTCTCGCACCGGCAACCAGCACCACGTTCAACATGAATACTGACGGCACTTCGAACGATCGACTCAGTTTTGTCGCTATGCTACTGCCGACCAACGACGCATTCGCCGGTCTGAATGCGCTGGAAATCCCCACTGAACCCGGCGTTTACATGTTCGACGTGCCTGCTTACGACGCCGGCACCGAGGCCAATGATGAACTACTCACCGGTGGTGGTGCTCCCGGTGCGGCAGGCATGCCTGCGGACCCAGGTGGACTTGCAGGTACTGGTGGTAGCGGCGCCGCTGGCGCAGATGCCAATCCGAACGTACACATCCACCGCGGCAGCCTCGGCGATACGGATGCTGCAGGAGGCATCAGCGACCTGGACAGCGGTGTGCATCGCTGGTTGAACCCTGTGATTCGCGTCACGATCACCGTCAACTAAGGGGACCGCCATGTTGATTAATCTACGCAATTCTTTTCAGGTATTGGCGGTTGGGGCCGCTGCCCTGCTCGCGACCGCCTGCGACAGCAACGGAAATGGGGGCGGAACGATGAATCCACCTCCGCCACCTCCCGCAATGGCGAGCTTTGATGTCACCGTGACCAACCTCAGCAATGCCCAACCGCTGTCTCCGGTAGCTGTCATCGCACATCAAAATGGCTACTCGGTGTTTACGGTCGGCACTGCGGCCACCGCCGGGCTGGAAACGCTGGCAGAGGGCGGCGACAACTCAGCGTTGACTGCTGAAGCCGATGCGGACGCGGCCGTCATGGCAACGGCATCGGGCGCCGCCCCGATCGGTCCTGCCGGCGCCGAGACAATTAACGTCGAGGTACTTGAAAGCGAACTCCCGGGCCTCACCGTCAGTGTCAGTTCGATGCTAGTGAATACTAACGACGCGATTACGGGCATCAACGGCGCATCGATCGCCGACCTGCAACCGGGCGAAAGCATGACCTGGCGCACCATCGCCTACGATGCCGGCACCGAGGCGAATACCGAGTCGTCGGCCCATATTCCGGGTCCCGCCGGCGGCGGTGAAGGATTCAATGCCGCGCGAGACGATATCGCGGACCGCGTCGCCATGCACAGTGGCGTTGTTGGTCAGGATGATGGGAATGCCGCGTCTGACCTAAGCGGCCAGCATCGCTTCGACAATCCCGTCGCTCAAGTGCGTATCGAACGCATCAATTAGCTCCCCTCGCCGGCCGTTCAAGGACGAATTGCCGGTACTCCTGTGATATTTGCGTGAGGTTTCCGGTCTACTCTCCTAATTCCAGTAATAAAAAGGTCGCGCCCATGAATTCGCGCCGGATTTTGCTCGTTGAGGACGAGCAAGACATAGCTGACCTCGTTGTACTTCATCTCGATGACCTGTGCGATGAGATTGTCGTTGCCAACGATGGTCACGAAGGCCTTCGGCAGGCCACAATGCGAGACTGGTCGCTGATCATTCTGGACCTGCGCCTTCCGGGGCCCGATGGCCTTGAGATCTGCAGGGCGGTACGACGCGAGCGCTCGTACCAACCAATCCTAATGCTCACCTCGAAATCGTTAGAGCTGGACCGGGTGTTGGGCCTCGATACCGGTGCTGATGACTATCTCACCAAGCCCTTTAGTGTGCTCGAACTCGCGGCGCGCGTACGTGCCATATTGCGTCGCGTTGAGAACCTGCAAAAGCCTGCGTCACAAGATGCTGCTGACAAGCACTCCATTCAGGCCGGTTCTATCTACATCGATCCTGCCCGGCGCCACGTCACCCTGGACGGAATATCGGTTGAACTCACTGCACGAGAATTCGACTTACTCGAGCACTTTGCGCGCCATCCTGGCCGCGTGTTTCGGCGCGCCGAACTGCTGGATCGTGTCTGGGGTTACGGCCATGAGGGTTACGAGCACACCGTCAACTCGCACATCAATCGTCTGCGCTCGAAAATCGAGGGTGATCCGTCGCGGCCCGAAGTCATCGTGACCGTTTGGGGTGTGGGCTACAAGTTCTCGGACCAGGCTGTATGAATACACTGTTCGCAAAGCTGTCTATTGCACTACTGGTCATTGTCGGCGGAATGGGCACTGCGTTTTTCTTTCTGGATCGCAATAACACTCGCGCCTACTACGAGGAACTGTCGCAGAATCTCAACGCTCCAATTGCGATGTATGTGACCCAGCAACGCCAGCTTATTTCCAATGGCTCTCCCGACCTCGATAGCCTGCGTGACCTCGCCAGCCACGCGATGGTGATCAATCCTACGGCAGAGATCTATCTACTGGACGTCGACGGCAACATCCTTGGGCATAGCTTGCCAGAAGAGACCGTAGTGAAGTCCAGCGTAAATCTGGAACCAGTTCTGACCCTGATTGCTGGCAACACGCGATTTCCAATACGTGGTGACGACCCCCGCAGCACCTCCAATCAAAAGATATTCTCGGCATGGCCAGTAAGCTCTGAGCGCGGTACCGAAGGCTACCTGTACGTTGTGCTCGGTGGGCAAACCTATGAAAACCTCGCGAACAATATCGGCGACTCGTACGTCGCCCGGGTTAGTTTCATCGCGATCGTCGCGATCGTTTTGTTCACAGTAATCGTCGGACTGCTCGTGTTTGGTCTTCTCACTCGCCGCTTAAAGCGACTGAACACCGAAATGCATCGCGTCACCGACTCGAAGTTCGAGCTTGAACCGACGTTACGGGCGGCGCATAAAAACGGTGATGAGATCGACGAGCTGTCGAACGCATTTATCGACATGTCAGCGCAGATACGCAAACAAATTGACCAACTCACAGAGAACGATCGTTTGCGACGTGAGCTCGTTTCCAATATTTCCCATGATCTGCGGACACCGCTGTCAGCGATGCAGGGCTACATCGAGACGCTTATCATCAAGGGTGATTTGATGTCTGCTGAAGATCGCGACCGCTTCCTACACATCGCTCAAAAGCACGCTATTCGCCTGGGAACCCTTATAGGCGATCTGTTTGAGTTATCCAAACTCGATTCGGCCAGCGTTACGCCAAGTGTCGAATCATTCTCACTTCCGGAGCTCGTACAAGACATCGCGCACGAGTTTCAGATCGAGTCGGAAAGAAAGAACATCACATTGAGCGTGGAAGTAGACGCTAGCGCTGCAAACACCATGGG
>WTCH01000208.1 GCA_013138675.1 Woeseiaceae bacterium
TACCCGCACATACATGGACTTCCTGCGCATGGAGGGAGAGGCAGGGTTCCTGTTGTTGTTGCCGCCAGAAGCGAGAGTGAGAGAAAGAGAGTATTGGTATCGGGAGGCGGACGACGATGTTGTGAAATACATGGGGTTGCCACGGTTCGAAAGTGAGATGGAACTGGCGATTGATTATCAAACCAGTGATGAGAAGAACGAGTTGTTCGCGCTTTTACAGGAACGTCTCCGGCCGGTTTTGCCGACGCGATATGATCTTGAGGCCAGCGGAAACCCGGCTATCAGCGAAGCTCTTGGCCCGCTTGAAGATCTGGAAGGAGACGCGGTAACGCTGCTGCCGCAATTAGTATTTGTTGAAGTTTCAAGCGAGTCAGGCAATCAATACGTAACGCTTGTGCGCAACAATGCGCACCTGAACATCACGTCAATGTTCGGCGAGAAAAAATTCCGCATTCCTGAAGAAGACACTGTTTCAGTAATTCCCGGATTTCTCGGCGCGTATCCGAATGCATTCCTCGTCGTCAAAGAAGCAGATCTCGGCCATTTCGCCGACACACTCTCGTTGATGCGCACCGAGGACGATTACGCGCAGTTGCTCGACAACTATGGGGTACGGCGAACCAGCCCGAAATTCTGGCAGCAGAGCGATGCGTTTCATGCCGCATTCGAACAGATCGCGCCGGTTGAGTACGGGCTGTTTGATTACCACCGACTTGAGAATCGCTAACGCGCCCCGAAGGGGTGACGAGCGAAGCGTGGATTCCACCGCCCACAGAGCGAAGCTAATCTTCTTACCCGAACCAATAGATGTCGTTAGCTCTGTACAAAGAGGTGTTTTCGAAATGTGCTTTCAATACGTCGGACATCCGCATCTGGTACGCCACCGGCAGCCCCAAAGATTTGCCATTTGACTACCGCCGTAGTGATTTTCTCCAACAATTGACCCGCCCGCTTTTTCTTAATTCCACCCATTTTCGCAAACGACAGTAGGTCATCGTTATCGAAGCCGTCGCGTTTTCCGTTGAGGCTCATCTGATGTCGGTCCGTCCATTCGCCACTCGGATTGTAGGAATAAACAACATCAAATGCCGGGGACAATCGCCACCGTCCACGCCGATCCATCAGAAAGGCGATATTCTTGACGTGGTCGTCCTGATTGCGAGCAATAACATTGAACGCTGCACGGACAAACTGCTGTTCGACATTCTCCATGGACAGACCGAGGCGTTTAATCGCCTGGATGGCTTGTTCATACGAATAGGCGCCGGCCTGATTGAAGTCGTAATGCATCATGGCGCCAAGTGATTGCATGTGCAGTTTGTTACCGTCGTCGAGACGATCAAATCGTTTAGTCAGAAAGTGCGCTCGACCTCCCTCTTCGTGCAGCCGGCAGTCATTCATCTTGATGCCCGCCTTTTCGGCCATCAAATGATAGGCGTATTCAATACGCCCATAACCTTTGGGATCAGCGAGTTCCCTGTCTTTATTGTCGCTCACACCGTCAAATTTCATGAGCCAATGTGTGAAACCCTTTTCCACCGGCGCCTGCCCGGAGCGGAATTTGCCGGTTGCCTCGTTCCAAGCCAATACGGCCTTGGCGCGTGCGCCGCCCGCGGACGTGCCGACACGAAGAATGTCTTCGATGGCCTCCTTGTCGTTGTCTCCGGTAAGTTTGCCCTCAAGCGCAATGCGGTCATCGAGTACGCGGTTAGCAAGTTCGACGAGCGCGCTGATTTCGATTTCTCGTGCTGCTGTTGGCGCTCCGCGTATGGCTGGCCGATACTCGAGTGCCCCGACACCACGCGTGCCGGTGTAACAAAGACGTTCGACCGGCGTAAAACTATCGGGCGTGCGACCCTGACCGGCGAGCCAGGCGTTTATCAACGCATTGCCAAACTTGTCCGGAAGGCTGTCCGCGAGCATTCCGGGCAGTCCGTTAAACGTGTCTTTCGTTAGCGTCGGGAATTCATAGGGTGCTGTACGGAGCGGCATGACGATCGGCGCCACCTCAATGCCGGAATGGGCAAACTCGGGCGTGTACTGAAAGACGCCGATAGCACGATCATCGAGCCAGGTCACGGCGCCAATGTCACTGCCCCATAGTAAGACGCGCGCGGTGTCCCCCATCAGTCGTTGCTCTTGCCGTTCGCTTCATCTCCCCAGGTCCAGTCCTCGGCAACTTTGCGCCTGGAACTGGCGCGGCGACGCTCGGCACCGTCCAGTCGAATACGTTCAACGGGCCGAACATTCGGGTTCGGCAGGAGTGCCGCCAAATGATCGGCAAGACCGAGGGCCTGCATGACTCGAACGAATGAATCGACGGAGATACTTTGTCCGTGGGCCAGGCGCGTGATGGTGCTGCGCGACACACCCGCCTCTTTAGCGAGTGCGGCCTGAGTGACGTTGCGACTCAGCCTTATTTCTTCAATTCGCTCGAGCAGAGCCTTAGTGACCGCTTCGCTGGATGCGATGTTGAAATCAATATTATGCGTCATAATTCACTCATTAAGAGTAATTTCTACATACAATGTAGTATATATGACGCATATCGCCTTACACAAGGCATGACGACCATCAATGCGTCATAAATAATGCATTAATGCACTCTTAGGGCAATTACGCGTTATTTTTGCCACGCTAAAGACCACTCTTTGGGGCGTTCCATCATTGATCAGGAACTGAAAACCTGCTCGCCATTCATCCAGGCCTCCGACACAGCGATATCCGATATCGCCACAGGGTCGACACTTCGAGGATCTTCTTCCAGAACGACGAAGTCGGCTTACTCAAAGGGTGAAGCGGACACGATACCCGGCCCAGTGCTTGAACACTCAGGCGCGGTCACTACATCGAACTCTTTATTCTTCGACGAATCTCACTCAGAAGCTCATCAGTGTCTACTGGTTTGCTAAGAAAACTTGTGTCTTCTAATTCTTTCAAGACAATCGCGTCAGACGTATCGCCCGATACTAGAATTACCGGAACATTGCCGGGGGCATGCCCCCTGATCGACCGGATAATCTCCGCGCCAGTTGCGCCGCCACGAAGGTGATAGTCAGTGATAAGCAGGTCAGGAGACTGCGCAGATAGGCACTCCAGGGCCTCCTCTTCAGACGCCGCAGTTTGGACCTCAAACCCCTCCAATTTCAGGAGAATGGCAGTCGCATCAAGTACCGCCGGCTCATCGTCAACGATCAAAATTGAACCAGTTGCCAAGTCCCGGTGTGAGGTCAGCTCAGATTTAGTAGCCGCTGCTTTGATGCTCTTGCCCTGCGGTACGACGACCGAGAAGGCAGACCCTTCGCCGAGCTTCGAGTTGACGTCCAGATTACATCCCAAAAGTTCTGCCGTGCGCTTAACGATGGAAAGGCCTAACCCAAGGCCTTCAGGACGAGTCGAGCCCGTTTCCGCCTGATGAAACTCCTCAAAAATGTCGCCAATCTCGTCAGGTGAGATGCCCAGCCCGGAATCTAAGACTTCGAGCCGAATGAACGCCTTCTGATGTAGACACCGTAGCCGAACAAAGCCGTCTTGTGTGTATCGGATCGCATTGGAAATGAAATTCTCAAGGATTTGAGTCAAGAGGCGGGAGTCACTCCGTGCAACGTCGCCACAGGGTTCGATAATAAGTTCCAAGCCCTTAGCTTGTGCCTGCTCCTCGAACTCGGCACGCAGGTCATCGAATATCTTTTGCACCGCGCAATCCGCAATATCGGGCTTCACGATGCCCGCTTCCAACTTGCTGATGTCCAATAATGCATTGAGCAAGCGGGCCATAGAGTCCAATGACTTTTGCTGTTTCTTGATGATCGATTGGTGTGCTTGATCCGTTGCAGATCTTTTGGCCACGCTGTTGAGTATTGTCAGAGCCTGAATCGGTTGTCTAAGATCGTGGCTTGCCGCCGCCAAGAATCGACTCTTTGCTCGACTGGCGTCCTTCAGTTGCCGCTGCAACTCCTTCTGCGTTGACACGTCTCGCACTGTTGCAAAGACCAACGTCTCCTCCGACGAAGAGACCGGACTCAAACTGATTTCGACGGGCATCTCGTTCCCATCTTTTCGTCGCGCGTATAGCTCCAGCCCTGAACCCATAGGTCGCGGAGTGGGATTATTGAAGTATCCGATTCGGTGGCTTGGATGTACGGCTCGGAATCGCTCGGGCAGCAGAACTTCCATGTGCTGGTCGACTAATTCCGCAGGCTCATAGCCGAAAACGTCTTTGACCCGCCCATTCACGTATACGATGCAGCCATCCGCATTTATGACGATACTTGGATCAGGGGCAGCATCAAGGAGCTGTCTGGTGAGGCCGTCCGAAATGTCCATTCTCTTAACCGATGCTGATTTGGCGAACCTTGCACACTAGCATGGCCTCGTTTGTTTCCCCCATCGATTCACCGCTTCAGGTAGTGTACTGACTGGCCGGTATGGGTCATAAGCGGCCATTCAGATGATGAATTTGGCCAGATTTTTTGTTCGTCAGCGGTCGCGGCATAAAGCAGAGTTAAAGTGTGACCCCACACTATAACCCGCGACGATTTCGTTCCTCCCAGGCTTCAGTACATTCCGGAAGGTCATGAAACAGTCTTGGGGTTAAAAACCCGGATACCGTTCGTCGGGCGTCACCATAATCTGCCCAAAAGGTCTCACACCATGCCTGATCGCCAGTCTCTTCTTGGATGCACTTCGCGATCTCGGCTTGTCTTAATGGCGCGAT
>WTCH01000103.1 GCA_013138675.1 Woeseiaceae bacterium
AGCTCGGTGAATGGTCGGAGAATACTGGCTTTCCTTCGACCGTCGACATCCATGAGAATCGGCTCTGGTTCGCCGGCAACGATCGCATCTATGGCTCGGTGTCGGACAACTACGAATCGTTCGATGATGAGACCGAGGGTGACTCTGGCCCGATCAATCGCAACATCGGCTCAGGCCCGATCCGCATTATCAACTGGATGAAGTCCTTTGGCCGACTGCTCCTGGGCACCAGCGAGAATGCGGCAGACGTCGACGCGGCCCGGATGGACGGCAACCATCCTCTCGGGGTGCGCTCGAGCTCCTTCGATGAGGCGCTGACGCCGACCAATTTCAACATCAAGACAATCGCCAGCAAGGGTGTGTTTGTCGACCGGACGCTGCAGCGGCTCTACGAGCTCAGCTACGACTCGGCCGGCGCCGATTACATGAGCGTGGACTTGTCGATCTTTGCGCCTGACTACAACGTCGCCGGCATCCGGCAGATCGCTGTACAGATGAAGCCAGACGTCCGCGTCCATTGTGTGCGCAATGACGGCACTGTCGGGGTGCTGGTCTACGACCGGCTCGAGAACGTCATCTGCTGGTGCGAGGTCATCATGGGCACTGACGAGACCGAAAATCATCTGTGGAAAGTCGATGATGTCGCGATTCTCCCCGGCACGGTCGAGGATCAGGTCTACTACACAGTGAGGCAGACAGACACCAACCCCGGCCCAGTCAACAGCCAATACCGGCATTTGCTCAAGTGGTCGATGGAGTCTGAGGCCGTTGGCGGCGACAACAACTTTCTGGCTGACCTATGGGGCCAGTACATCGGAGCCCCGACCAGCTTAATCGACATCGCGACCGACACAACGCCGCCGTATCGGCTTTATACCGATTTTTTCTCAAGCTCATTCCTTTCGATCTGGGCTGATGGCGCTGACAGGGGCCTTGTGCAGGTCATTAACTTTAGCGAGCTCGATCTCTCCGGCCTCGATGGTGCCCCGTTCTCCAATGTCATCTGGGGCCTGCCATATCAGGCCCGGTTCAAGAGCGCCAAGCTCGGCACCCTCGACGGCATCGGAATGCTGGAGCGCAAGAAGGTCAACAAGATCGGATTTATTGCCCAAGATTTGCACTACCAAGGATTACAGTACGGCCCGGACTTCGACAATCTATCTGACCTGCCGCTCGTTGAGCAGGGTCAGGACACGCCTGTCGATACAATCTGGGAGGACTACCATGAGGACAATTTCCCCTTTGGCGGGGAGTGGATACCAGATTCAAGGATATGCCTGCAAGCAGCAACACCGCGACCAGCGTCGATCCTGGCAGCGATAGCGGAGTTCGAGTCAGTCGAGAAGCGCAGCAACGTGAAGCGCCGAGCTCCCCGTTAATCGAGTCAAGATTCGCGACAGCCGCGGACATCATGGAATACTACGGTGCGCCGCAGCGCGGCACCATGCGCGCGTTTGTCATTCTTCTGGATGGCAAGCCTGCCGGATTTATTGGCCTTCTTCGCGAGGGCGGCATCGGTAAATACTTCACTGAATACAAGCCGGAACTGCAGCCTTACCTGAAATCAATTACCATCATGCGCGCGTTGTGCAAGGCACTCGATTGGTGCCGTGCATACCGAGGGCCAGTGGTAGCAATAGCGACAACCGCTGAGAGCTGCTACACGATGAATCGACTGGGGTTTGAGCACATGGAAGGCGTCTACTACGGATGGTTCGATAAATGGCACAGATAGCAGTCGCAGCAGTCATGCTGGTCGCCGGGGCCTACAAGGGCTATCAGGCGAAAAAGCTCAAGGAGGAGGAAGCCAAGGGCCTGCAAGAGGCGGCCGTTCGGCAGATGGCTCTTACCTCCCGCGAGATGGCCGAGGAGATCCGCAACAAGGAGCTCATGCACTCGCGCGCCATTGCGGTGGCCGGTCTCTCCGGCGCCGGCACTGATGGCCTGACCAAGCTCCTCGGAGATCTGAACACCGAAGGCGAGTACCGCATCATGTCGGTGTTGTGGAACGGCCAGAACGAGGCCGAAGGCCTGATTTACCGGGCCGAGGCCGCACAGCGCGAAGGCAAGGCAGCCCAGACCGCTGGCTGGATCGACGGCATCACATCGGCCGTGTCCGCTTACGTGGGCATGGGCGGCAAGGCTCCGGGTCCGGGCGACCCAACTGCCGGCTTGAAAAGCACGGCCGTTGATATGTCGCCAGTTCCCGGCGCCGAGAACGTAGGCAAGCTGTGGATCGACCCGAAAAAGATCCCGAGCGCCGGCCTGTACTCGGCAGTCAAGCCAAAAACATTCTGGCCGGGGGGCTAAGTCATGGCTGACAATTTCAGAGTCTCTGGATTCGTTCTCGGGCTGGCCATCAAGGCGCCATGCCACACACACGCGGAAGTCAATATCACGCCTCTCTCAGGGACCGGCCAGACCATAGGCGGCTACGTTGTGTCGGAGTTCGACCGCGTCCTGCTGACCGCTCAGACGGATCCGATCGACAACGGCATCTACTCGGTGCGGGGCTCGGGGTGGGTTCGAGATGGTGATGCTGACGGCAACCGAGATTTTGTCGGCGGCACCCTGGTCCCGGTGTGGACCATAGCTCAAACGGACATCGTCCTGTGGCGCCTCGGTGGAGATCCTGATGCCAAGACGGTTGGCACCGATGCGCTGACCTTCACCCCCTACTACGATCCGCTCGGTGGAGCTGGCGGCTTTGGCACCCTGCAGCAAGTCACGGATGCCGGCTCTACTACCACCAACAACATCATCATGGATGGTGCTCGCCTCGATGTGCAGGACGGCGGCGACATCAGGATGTTCAATGTCGGTGATACGCGGAGTGTCATTATTTCCGTGGGGGCCGCACTGGGCACAGATGCCGTGAGGTTAGTTGCCAGCGCCGGGGTCGACGTCTTTAGCTTCGACGAAGCCCTCGACATCGACAACAACGCCATTCACATCGGCGCGACTCAACGGCTGGCCTTCTACCAGTTCGATGAGCCGGTCGCGAGCTACATCCGAGGCGCATCAGGCTCGAGCGACATTGAATACGTCACAGCCGGGGCATCTCACGTTTTCAACAGCGAGCTGGAGATCCCGAGCTACCGGGTCCCGACTGTCGAATTCATCCTCGCCGCCAACGCGGTGACGATCGACGTCAACCAGACCTCGGCCTGCTTCGTCGACGTAGATCCTGCGACCGCTGACTTCAATGTGACCCTGACGACCCCGGCCAAGGGTACGGGCTTCTACTACGAGATCGTCATTGATTTCATTCAGGGCACTCCTGACTTTTCGCCAATCTGGCCGGCATCCGTTAAATGGCCGATTGGCGTTGCGCCGACCCTCTCTCCGCAAGTGGGCGATCTGGACACAGTCCATCTCTACACGCGAGATGGCGGCGTTACGTGGAAAGGATCCTTCCTGCTGGACTACTCGTAGTGGGCCTTCTCGCTGGTGGCTCTCTGCTCTACACCGCGCCAGTGCCGGCGCTCTCCCGGTATGAGCCGACCGGGACATGGATGTGTACGGCCGACAATGAGGTTTCGTTCTCGAATGACGGCCGCAACTGGCAGCGGGCCTACTATGAGGTGGAGGAGGACCCAATAACATTCGTTGACTTTCCGGCACCGGGGAACTTCCACACCAACCGACCATTTGTACCCGGCCCTCCCATGGTCCTGCCAGCCGACTTCGTTCAGGACTTCGCTTTCAAGATGGTCAGCACCAACCCGGTGAGGTTCGAGAAAAGCAACCCGCCGCCTGAGGATCCAGAACCAGACGAGGTGGAAGATGATTATGATGGGTCTGCCATGCTCGGTAAGGGCGCCCAGTATGTAGGGAAAGGAACCGTCACCCTCAAAAGATCCGGCGATGCGAAAAACTGGGACGACGAGGCTGGCATTGAGGACCCTCCATCAAACTGGACCAAGATCGGGCAGGGCGTCCTGAAATTCATGCCTGAGGTTGGCGTGAGTGGCCTGTTTCTGGCCTTGGGCTCTACTCCCGCCATAAATAACGCTGGATACTGGACCTCCGGGCCCAGTGGCAAAGGTTGGTCGGAGCATCTCTTTCCTGAGGACTTCTCAGCCCAAGGTGCGAATGACTGGGTCGACTGGCTTGTCGGCAACGGCGACAGTGCAGACCCAATCTTGGTGATAGGGTTGGAGAACAATGGCAGGATCTACAGATCTGTGGATGGCGTCAACTGGGTGATGCGTTTCGACCCATTCCCTGCGCAGGGTTTACACAGCATAACTTGGAATCCGCAGGCCAGAAACGGTGCTGGCGCGTTCTTCGCCACGATGACCCTCCTCGACGGAAATCCCGAGAACCTGCTAACTTCGCGCGATGGACTATTCTGGAGTCCAGTCGACCCGAACAATCTCCCCGATGGTGGCTTCTCGCTCGCCAGCGATGCTAACAAGAACCTGATGATTGCCAGACAAAGCACCAGTCAATTTGACCCTGAATTTAAGAACGGCGGCACCTGGATGTCGGACGACGATGGCCACTCATGGAAAGAGTTTGCAGATCGAAGTGGTGGCTTTGTTACTTTCCTCGACCAGAAAATCGGCCCGGTCATTGATGAAACGGTATTGATCCAAACTGACGCGATCGTCGTTTCTGATGCCAGAGCGGACCCGACCACCGCCAGCGTTTCATTGTTTATTAACGCTTTCAATGCCGACAGTGCCAACTTAATCAGGGGGTCCACCAGCCGCGGTGTCGTCCTCGGAGTATTTTGGGCCATTGAGCAATTTGAGCGACGAGCAGATACCCTTAACCCGTTTTACTATCAGATCAGGCTGGACGGCAGCGGCGATGCCTTCGTCGCATTCAGCGAGCCCATCAACGAGTGGGTTGATTTTGATACCACTGTGTCATGGGGCTACCTTCTGAACTCTGGCGTCGATTCAAAGAGTTTTACCGGCACCATTCGCATTCGAGAAAAGGAGACTCTGGTAGAGTCCAATTCAGTGCCGGTCTTGATCGAGTGCGCTGTGGTCGTCGGCGTTGATCTAAGTGGGGTCGAGGCGACACCGGCAGTCGGCACGGTTGGATTCGAGCCGCACGGTGAGGCCGCGGTGTCTGGCGTTGAGTCACAGACAAGAGTCGGGCAGATATACCCGCACGGAGGAGATCCACCCTAATGGCTACACTTCCACAAGCAGCAGACTACGGCCCTCGGGTACGGTTGGTCTCGAACAGAATCGACCGCCCTGGGGAGGGCGAGATGGCGGTGGCCGAGGCTCTGTCCCGAGCGGCTGCCACGTTTACCAACATGGCCATCGAGCACAAGCAGAAGGACGACGCGCTCAGCTACTCCAACGCCAAGAATGAATACCTGCTCGCGGACATCCAAGAGCGTGACAAACTGGAGGACGATCAGGACTTTGCCACGCACGACGAGCGGTATAAGACGGCCATGCAGGGCCACTACGAGCGCCTGTTCCCCACGGTAAGGTCACAGCGAGATCGCGGCCTGTTCGACGCTGAGGCTCGCCTGATGAATGCTCGCGGCTCTGTCGCCGTTGGTGACAATGCTCGCGTCAAGGAGATCGACTGGAATGTTGGAAAATTCAAAGAAAACACGATCAATGCGAAGGCGATCATCTTGGCAGCCACAGATGCCCAGACCGCTCAGGATGCGATGTTTGGCGTACTGGAGCAGGGCGCTGCGATGCGCGAGCGTGGTTATTTCACCGAGACCGAATATCAGGGGTTGATGCAGGCCTTCGTATCCGAGACCGCCTTTGACCGGCTGACGGCCATGGATGGGCCAGAGCGCGCGCTCCTTCTGGAGCACTCCATCGCGCTGTCCAGAACCAAGGGCGAGCCGATCACCCGCGAGCAGATTGCTGCCGGCGAGGGCTCAGGCTCGATCGCTGATTTCATCCCGCTCGACGTCCGCGTGAAAATGCTCGAGGACACCAAAAAGGCCAACAACCACAAGCTGGCCCTGGACGAGGCCTACGCGATCATGGACGAGATCACAGCTCGCTATAAGGATGCCAGCTTGGTGATGGCCGCAGTCGACGAGGCCAGCAAGGGTTTGGATTCAGAAGTCAGGCAGCAGTTGAACACCCTGAAAAATCAGTACCGCGTGAATCAGGTCGCTGATATTGCTTTCAAGCGTGACAAGATCAAGCTGGCCGCTGGCGAGCTGATACAGGAGGGCGTGGATCCAGCGACCATGGATGAGGACGATTGGCTGTCGCTGCTGCCGGCGACTCGAACTGCCCTCAGGGCCAAGTTCCTCAGCAATCTGCAACGCGACGGCTACGGAGAGATCGACACCCCGTACTCGCCGCTTGCCCCAAAAGGCGAAATGAATCACCAAGTCCTGCCAGATGGCTCGATCCTGATGGGCGAGGTGTCGCGAGCTCCATCGTGGTCCTACTGGAAGTCGATGCCACCGTCAGATCGGGTTCGCGTCAATCTTGATACTCCTGAGTGGGAGATGGCCTTCACGTATGCAACGCACACGGCCATGAAAAACGAGCAGGACCAGATCAGGAAGCAGATCGCGGCCGGAAACGTGCCAGACGACAAAGTGCAGGGAATGTCCAACACGGCGATGGTGACGTCTTGGCTGGTTCGCAGGGGCCACATCCCGCAGTACGGCCGCGACACCGAGGACTCTGAGGCCTACCAGCAGCTCCTATTCCAGATGGACCGGGCTACGCAGAAGCGGCAGGATGAGAAGGGCGAGCCGCTCACCAATGCCGAGCGCAACACGGTCCTGGGCGAGGTTCTCACGGTGACTGCCTTCACGGATGACTACACTTTCTGGCCAGACATGGACCCTGATGACAGGCTCGCGATCTCTGCGATGTCATCGAAGCAGCTCGAGACTGCTCGCCTGACATGGTCCAAGGCCGCAACGGATGTGGCCACCACATCATCTGCGGGAATTACGGCGACCTACAAGCAGGAACTCGAGCTGATGGCCAAGACATTGGGTGTCACGCCAGATCAGGAGGCCTACGAGCGCGCCTATTTCGCCCAGAAATACGGCAAGCGGTTCGGTTGGGGTTTCGCGGAAGTGAAGGAGCGGCTCTTGGATGAGTAGAACCGCCGAGGAAATTTATGAACAGATGCGCCGCCAGCAGGAGGAGCAGGCTCAGCAGCTACGCCTGAATGTCGGTAATGAGGTTGCGCCTGACTACGACAAGGCCACGCGCATTTTCGCGGTCGAGGCCAGAACACAACTGCCATACCAAGTGGTCGAGGCCGACCTCCCTAACCTCGAGGACAAGCTCAGGCGTGACGACTTCGATTCCAGACGCTACACGGACGCCGAGAACGGCTCTCCGTTTTTCAATGACTTCGCTGGTGAGCATCCGTATCACCCTGCCGTGCTGGATCGTGACTGGGAGAACCTGACCGGCATCGAACGAGCATGGCAGCAGATCGAGCTCGGGTGGGACTCCGGTAGGGCGATGGGCGAGATCGAGGAGATCCGCAGCCGGCAACTGGACAATTTCGAGAATCCAAACCAAGAGAAGGACAAGGCTCGGCTCGAGCAACTGGACCAGCTCCTCGAGGGCGGTATGTTTGGCGCCGATGCTTGGTACACGAAAACACTCGTAGGCACGGCACAGCAGCTCCCTATTCAGGCGTGGCTGGTTGCTGAGTCGCTCGATGAGATTGCCATTGGCGCTGGTGTCGGTGTCGCTTACGGCGCTGCCACTGGTGGCGGTGCTGTCGCGACTGGCCTATTCGGTGCTGGTCGTGGCTTCTTGGTCGGCAGGACTGAGGCCGCTTTCAGGCTGGAGCGCGCTCTGGCCTATCACGAATACCTCGGAATGGGTCTCAATGAGGAGGAGGCCCGGTGGGCCGCAACCGCAGTCGGTAGCGTGAACGCCGCCCTCGAGTCCATTGGCCTCGGCGCACTGACCAAGCGGATCCCCGGTTTCAAGCAGATCCAGAATGATGCAGTCGGCGCCATGATTAACAGCGTACTGCGCAAGACGACAATGAAACACGCAATCGCCCGCGCGTCCCTGATGTACGGCGAAGGTGTGGCCACTGAGCTGCTCACCGAGATCCTGCAGGAGACCACGCTGATTATGGCTGGCGAGATGCTCAAGTCATACGAGCGCGACCGCGGCAACCTGGACCCAACGCTGGCGCCGATTACTGTTGGCGTTCCATTCACGGCCAGCAGCGGTGAGTTCTGGGATCGCGTCGGAGACACCGCTGCGCACACGCTGTACGGCGTGGCGCTGATTGCTGGCGGTGGCCCTATGTCGAGCTACGTTGGTGACACCATTAAAATCAGGACGGCTGAGCGGCGGCTTGCTGCGTATGAGGCCATGGGTGACGCTGCAGAAAAATCTGAGACCCGCAAGAATGCGCCGACCAAGTACGAGGAATTTGTGAATAAGCTGGTCGGCAAGGAAGGCAAAATCTTGATCGAGGCGCGGCGTTTTATCGACTACTTTCAAGAGCAGGGCATGGACGCCGACGAGGTCGCGGTCAGTGTTGGCATCAAGAATCTCAGCGATGCCGAGGCCAACGGTCACGACATCGAGATCCCTGCAGGCCAGTACCTTGCGAAGATCGCGCCCACTAATCATCACAGTGGGCTGGTGCGGGACCTCAAAAATGCTCCCGATCAAATGTCGGCCAATGAGGCCCAGATCGTCCGAGAAAAGATGGTCAAGGAGGTCAAGGAACTGCAGGACCTCCAAGCCAAGGAGGATCCCGAGGCGGCGCGTCAGGATGCCGAGTACCACGCCATCATCAAGGAGCGACTGATCGAGGGTGGGTATTCACCTGAGGCGGCTGAGTTTAAGGCCATGATTTTGGTCGGCATTCCGAATCTGGCTCGCCGTGCCGGCAGAACTGATATTGAGGCCTTCCAAGAGGAGCGGTTCGGCGGCATTATGTTCACGACCAATGCCCAGATGCGCGCCGACAAGGAGAACGTCGATCTGTTTGTGGATCCGTACCTCGATCTCATCCGGGCCGGAGACTTCCCGAGCCAGCGGTCCATCTTCGGAGCTGACCTGATTGAGCGGATAAGGGCGTCTGGTGGTCTGCCGGTTGACCCTGAACTCACCGCTCGCGATATGGCAAAGAACTTCCGCGGCCTTATCCGCGAGGGCGGCAGGAGCCTCGATGATATTGCCGAGATCCTGCATGAGGAGGGCTACATCGCTCAGCGAGATCCTGAGCTGGTGGTCGAGGCGCTGGATCGCGTGGCGGCCGGCGAGGATATTTTTGGCACTCAGGCCCCGATCAACGAGAAGGGGCGGGAGCTCCGCAGCCGGCTCCTTGAGCTCGAGAATATCATCGAGCAGAACGCCATCGACATTGCCAATATGAGCAACGCGGAAGTCAGGGCGGCCTTGGACGCGATCGAGACCTACTTCCAGTCCGATGAACCGATCGACACCACGGAACTCACCAAGCTGACTGAGCTGGTGTTCTCCGCGGCCCAACACGATCCGCAGATGCTCGCAAGGGCCCAAGCATTGCTGCCAAAGCTCGCCACTGAGCAGGACTTTGGTGACATCAGCTTTACTGAGGACTACACTCTCGCTGGAACCACGTACCAGCTCGCAGCGACACGCACCTTCAACAAGGAATTCGAGATGGCATCGGAGCGCAAAGACACGCTCAAAGCTCTAAAGGACTGTCTCGGTGGCTGAAATTACAGCAGAGCAACTGCGAGAGATGCGGGAGTCTGGCGACGAGATCGAGTTCCATGACACTGGCCACAGAAGTATCGACGGCTTCGACAAGCTGGTGGCCGAGCTGCGATCCCTTGTCGAGGCGCAGCGCACCAACGCTGTTGCAGACATGCTGCGGTCAGAAGCTCAGGAGAAACTCATTGGCCTGCTGCAGGAAATGGTCAGCCAGCCAGCCGACAAACTGGACATGACGCCGCTCAAGGATATGATGGTCGAAATGCAAGCAATGAGCGTGGACCGCCCGAGAACTGGCTACGAGTTTGCGATTGACCGCGACGGCCAAGGGTTCATGCGCTCAATTACTGCAACCCCGATCAGCCCGACGATCAACTGAGGATTAGAAAATGGGTGAAGTAGCAACGATTTACGAACTAATGAACCAGAATCCTGACGAGCAGGTCAGGACCCTCCAGGGCGGCGTGACCGTGATG
>WTCH01000167.1 GCA_013138675.1 Woeseiaceae bacterium
TTCCGCAGCTCGCGGATACGAAGCTCGTTGAAGCGTGGGCCGGCATGATTGAGACGACGCCCGACGTCATCCCCGTCATAGACCAGGCAGAGTCATTGCCCGGTTTTTTTATTGCGACGGGATTCAGCGGTCACGGCTTCGGCATCGGGCCGGGCGCCGGTAAGGCCATAGCAGGTATGTTGACCGGCAACGACTCCGGTATTCCTTTAAACGAGTTTCGACTTAGCCGTTTCTTCGACGGCACCAAGCTCGAACTCCAATCGTCTGTCTGACCCTTACAACGATTTCTGTGCCATACGCTCAGCAATGTGATCAGCCTGGCGGATTGCCAGCGCAACAATCGTGAGTGTCGGATTTGCGGCGCCGCTGGTGCTGAAGGTGCTGCCGTCGCTGACAAACAGGTTTTCAATATCGTGCGCCTGGCCCCAGCGATTCGTCACGCCGTCTCTTGGGTCCTTGCTCATGCGTGCGACACCCATGTTGTGACAGCCAACCGATGCGTCGCCTCCCCAGAATTCCGTAGCGCCCAGAGATTCAAACATTTCCCGACTCTTCTTGATCGAGTGGTCTCTCATTGCGACCGAGTTGCTGTGGTCGCGATATTCGATGACAGGCACAGGCAGGCCATGCGCGTCGCGCTCAGTTGGGTGTAAGGATATACGGTTCGCTGCCTCGGGCGGGTCCTCGCCCGTTATGAAAACACCGGCGACGTGGGTGTATTTCTGTATAAATACCGTGTTCCCAGGTCCCCAGCTACCGACCATTGCCGAGGTATTCCAGGGATCAAAAGCAATCGTCTGAATTTCATAACCGCCGGCGAAGCCGCGTTCCGGCTTGTGGTACTGCTCGTCGTAAATGACGCCGGTTTGTCGCGCACCACGATGGTAGTTGACGGGTTTTGGCATGACGGCAAGAGCTACGCCGAACATGTGCCGCATATAGTTGCGACCCACCTGGCCGCTGGAATTCGCGAGGCCATCAGGGAACATGGACGAATTCGAATTGAGCAGGATGCGCGCCGTCTCGACGACGTTGCCGGCGACCGCCACAGCGCGTGCTTTTTGCTCCTGCAGTGTGCCATCTGCGTCCGAGTAGACTACGCCGGTCACTCGTCCCTTATCGTCATGGTTGATCTGCACCGCCATGGCATTTGCGCGTAGTTCGAAGTGTCCGGTGATCTCGGCGGCCGGAATTTCGGTATACAAGGTCGACCACTTGGCGCCTATTGCACAGCCGGCGTTGCAGAAGCTGATTTGCTGGCAACCGGGACGTCCTGCTCGCGCGACAGGGTTGATCGCCATGCGCGCGCTCGAGAACTCTTTGTAGCCGACTTGTCTTGCTCCGGCAGCCATGACCTTGTAATTGTTGGTCTCCGCCGATGCGGGAATGTCGCCCGTGCCAGAGACACCCATCTTGTCCTCGGCCTTGACGTAGTACGGCTCGAGTTCATCGAGTGTTAAAGGCCAGTCGATCAGTGCCGTATTGCCGTCGAGTTGTCCATACGTCGTTAGTGCCTTGAACTCGTGGTCCTGGATGCGCGGTGTGACGCCCGACCAGCGCATTGTCGTTCCGCCGACCGTCTTGCACACCCACACCATGTTGCCTATGCGCTTGTCGTGCCAGCCCATCTTGCCGTCCATTGTCGGCGGGTCGTTGACGACATCCGCAAGAGTCAGCCTGGAGCCCGCCTCGAGGCAGACAACGTCGATGCCTTTCCTGGCGAGTTCGTTGGACAGTGTGCCACCTCCAGCGCCGGAGCCGATGACGACAACGACTGAGGAATCACTGAGTTCGTATTGCTTTGCCATCAGTTTTCCTCCGGCAGCCAGGCGATGTCATTGAAGCCACGGTTGATATAGCCACCGTGCTCTTTTGAAGAGCCCGGATAGTCAATGTGTTTCCATACGTCCGGATGGTAATAAAGCTGGAAACGAACCATTTCGCGGATGCCCGCAAAAAACGCTTCGCCTTGCAGTGCCGTCATCGCAGAAAGCTGCTGAGACTCGGACAAGCCGGCCCAAGCCCCGTCGTGGACTGCATCTAGCGCATTTTCCGCGGCCACAAGTAGTCCCTCGGTTGCGGGATCAGTGGCCGTGATTGCCATAACCTCGCTAATCACTTCACCGTAGACAGAGTCAGCGAGCCCCTCGTGTGGAAACAACAACTGCGCGAGCCTGCCCATGGCAACAAGATTTTCCGTGTCATCGGGTGTCGCCGCCCAGGCAGCGGCCGAGCCCGGAAATGAAGTACCCATTGAAGTCGTTGCCGCGCCGGAAAATGTGAGTGCGGCGATCAGAAACCTGCGTCGGGTCGTCTGCTTATCGTTCATCGGAGTGGTCTCCGTTATTATGGCAGCGAGTGAATTGACTATAGCAGGTACATCAGAGCAATGAGTCCTGAGGGATATCCAGAAAGTTATTACGTCGCAACCGCCGTCGGCATCTCCGAGCATCCCACATTGCAAGGCGCGGAACGTGCTGACGTGTGCGTCATCGGTGGTGGCTTCACGGGGCTTTCTGCCGCACTCAACCTCGCGGAACAGGGGCTCGACGTCGTCTTGCTTGAGGCGGA
>WTCH01000181.1 GCA_013138675.1 Woeseiaceae bacterium
ATCGGCGCGAGTAAAGCGTGCTATAGGGGTTGGTTTCTTCTTTGGTTCCGGCACACGCTCGCCCGATTTCAGCGGTTTGGCGCCGGAAATCGAGCGTCGGAACACATCGTTATCGTCATCGCTCAAGGCGGTGTACTCAGGCTATGGTGCAACGATAGCTTCGAGTATAGTGAGCGCGTCTCAAGGCGCAAATCGCAGCGACTCCATCTATGAAAATCCTCGTTAGCAACGACGACGGTTACCTCGCAACCGGGATCAATATCCTGACCGACGCGTTGTCGGAGATTGCTGATGTCATTGTCGTCGCGCCGGACCGTAATCGCTCGGCAGCAAGTAACTCGCTGACGCTGTCAGACCCGCTGCGCGTGTCCAAAGTAGGGAAAAATCGCTACAAGGTGAACGGTACGCCTTCTGACTGCGTGCACCTGGCACTGACTGGGTTTCTCGATGAAGAACCTGACCTTGTCGTGTCAGGAATCAATCACGGCGCAAACCTCGGCGATGACGTGATCTACTCCGGGACCGTAGCTGCTGCAACTGAAGGCCGTTTTCTCGGGCTGCCAACGATTGCGGTCTCATTGGTCGGACACCAGCTCAAACACTTCGACACGGCGGCACGGGTGGCAACTGAGCTTGTGCAACGGCTGGAAAAAGACCCTCTGCCGTCAGAGTTCATTTTTAACGTCAATGTGCCGGACCGGCCCTATGATGAGTTGAACGGAATTCGGGTCTGTCGTCTCGGCTTTCGCCACAAATCCGAGCCGGTTGTGAAGTCCCAGGACCCGCACGGCAGGACGATCTTCTGGGTCGGTCCGGTCGGCGAGAACCAGGAGGAGGGAGAAGATACGGACTTCTATGCTCTCGAACAGGGTGCTGCTGCGATAACCCCGCTCAAAGTCGACCTGACGCGGCACGAAGCGTTGCCGCAGGTAAAGGACTGGCTACTTCGTGATTAGTGCGCGCGGGAACGTGGAGGGAATCGGCATGACGTCGCGTCGGACCCGCGATCGTCTTGTGCAGCGCCTGATCGACAACGGCATTCGAAATGAGGCTGTGCTCGAGCAGATCCGCAATGTGCCGCGGCATTTGTTTGTGGACGAGGCCCTGGCCAGCCGGGCCTATGAAGATACGGCGCTACCGATCGGCCTGGGTCAGACGATTAGCCAACCGTGGGTTGTTGCGCGCATGACCGAAGCGCTGCTCGAGGGATTCGAAGGCGAGACGGTTCTGGAAATTGGTACGGGCTGTGGCTACCAGACGGCGATCATGGCGCCGCTCGTGAAGAAGATCCACACGGTTGAGCGCATTCGCGATCTTATGATCAAGACACGCCAGAGGTTACGTGAGCTCGACATTTACAACGTCCAGTTCCGCCCTGGTGATGGCTGGGAAGGCTGGCCCAAGTACGCGCCGTATGACGGCATCATTGTCACAGCAGCAGCAACCGAATTGCCGGAGAAGCTCTTGCAGCAGCTGGCGCCGGGCGGTCGCATGATCATTCCCGTAGGGCCGTCGGGTTGCCAGGACTTGTTGCAGGTTACGCGCAAAGACGATCACTTCGAGGAAGTGTCGCTCGGTGCAGTCAGCTTTGTACCGCTCGTACACGGCAAATGAAGATATTCGGGCCACTGTATGACCGCGTTCTTCAGTGGTCGAAACATCGGCACGCCGAACGCTACCTCGCCGCACTGAGTTTCTCCGAATCATCGTTCTTCCCGATTCCGGTCGACGTAATGCTCGCGCCTATGTGCCTCGCGAATCTTGGCAAGGCCTGGCGCTACGCTTTCATCGCCATGTTGTTTTCGGTCATCGGCGGCGTCGCAGGTTACTTCATTGGCTACGGTGCTTTTGAGTCGATACGGCCATGGCTTGCCGATTCGAGTTACTGGGCTGCGTACGAGACGAGTCGCGACTGGTTCGAGCGCTACGGCATCTGGGTCGTTTTCGTGGCCGGGTTTTCACCGATCCCCTACAAAGTATTTACCATCGCCGCGGGTGCCGCAGCACTCAATTTTCCGGTTTTCATTGTGGCCTCGGCTCTGGGACGTGGTGCGCGCTTTTTCCTGGTCGCCGGATTACTGGTCTGGGGCGGAGTTCAGTTCGAAGTGTCCCTGCGAAAGTATGTTGAGCGGATCGGCTGGATAACCGTCGGTATCGTTGTGGCGGTCATAGGCTGGTTAATGGTTCGTGCCTGATGCGTGCGAGGGGCATCGTCATCGCGTGTGTCTTACTCGCTCTCACTGCCTGCGGAATTCCTCGCTACGTTCCCGATCCTGACACCCACATCGTTCGCCGTGGCGAGACCTTGTTTTCCATTGCCTGGCGATACGACAAGGATCCAGCTGATGTCGCGCGCTGGAACCAGCTCGGAGACGGCTCACTGATTCATCCGGGTGATGTGATTCGTCTTTCACCGTCGTCGGGATCGGCAGCGAGATCGACATCGAGAAGTAACCGGCCGGCTCCGAAGCCATTGCCGAAGGTCCCGACCCAGCCGCCACCGCCCTGGGCCTGGCCTGTAAGCGGCAAGATCAGTGTCGAATTCGGCGGAAAACCGGGTACCGGGACCGGTGTGCTGATTAACGGCAAAGCAGGGCAGGCTATTACCGCCGCGGCATCCGGGCGCGTCGTGTATGCGGGCAGTGGACTGATCGGATACGGGCAGCTTATTATTCTGAAGCATAATGACACCTACCTTAGTGCCTACGGGTACAACGCGTCGTTGCTGGTGAAAGAAGACGAGACAATAAAGAAAGGCCAGCGCATAGCGACCATGGGTGAGGGGCCGGAACGCAAGGCGCGACTGCATTTTGAGATCAGGCGCAACGGCAAGCCGGTTAACCCGCGACAGTATCTGCCTGCGAGATAAC
>WTCH01000127.1 GCA_013138675.1 Woeseiaceae bacterium
CCCAGTGCGACGAGTATCGCGAGTTTCCAGCCACGCATAGTGTCGTCATGCATCATAAAGTCAGACCCGAACTACCTGTTGTGACTCGAATGACGCCCGGCGAAGCGGCGCGCTGGTATCGACGCTCACGACGCCATTGTCGATGCGCACGGCAAACAGTTCGAGCGCCCGGGTCGCCGGTGCGCTGAGCAAATCGCCTCGAATGTCGAATGCCGATGCATGGCAGGGGCAGGTAAATTTTTGCTCATCCGCGAGCCACGGTACGGTGCAACCGAGATGCGGACATTTGCGGTGCAACGCCAAAAATCCACCGTCGTCCAGGCGTACCAAGTAGAAGTGACCCTCGCGAAATGCCGTCACGCTGCCGGGCTCGAAGCGATCAACCGGACCCGCAACCTGGATTCCAGGTCCC
This sequence comes from Woeseiaceae bacterium, assembly GCA_013138675.1. Lineage (GTDB taxonomy): Bacteria > Pseudomonadota > Gammaproteobacteria > Steroidobacterales > Woeseiaceae > UBA1847. Next base: position 413 of record WTCH01000127.1, read on the forward strand.
TCGTGCAACGATGCCCTGCTCCGCCGAGACCCCAGAAATGTTGCGCCGATCCAGCCTGCCTCGAACACGGCCAGGCCACCGAACAGGGCCGCCAGTCGGGACAAAAAGCTACGCCGCGATTTGTTTATGTCTGCCATGGCCACACCAATGCCATGCCCGCACCGCGAAACCATACGCCGATCACGGTGAGGACCATAAAGCTGACTGCGAGCAATACAAACAGCGCCTGCACGGCTTCGTTTTTCGACGCTTTGAAATACTTCTTCAGCAGCAGGTAGAACGCGACAATGCCTACCGCGATAGCCGCGCAGGGAAACAGACCATTGCTGACCACTGTCGGAGTACCGGGTAACCAACCATCCGGACCGACCACGAATTCATCCAGGGCGACCCACAAAGGTGTGATCAGCAACGCGGTGGAGGCGGCGATGGCTGCCGTGCTTTGTCCCTTCCGTGTCAGGAACCAATTTCCCGACACCTCTGAATCGTAACGCTGATACGGGACAGTGACGATGGCGATCGCAACCACAGCCGGAATGATGAAGACAGCGAACAAGGGATGAAAATGCAGCAACAATTCCTGCAAGCCGACGAAGTACCAAGGCGCCTTGGCCGGATTCGGACTCAACCCGGGATTGGCCGGCTCGCCCAAAGGCGCATTAAAGAAGATGGCTACCAGGAGAACAAACGCGATCAGGATCAACCCCACCGCCAGCTCTCTGAGCAGCAGGTTTGGAATATAGGGCACGTAGTCCATGCCGGCCCGGGGCCCATCCGCACTGTCTCGCGGAACGACCACGCCTCCGGCGAGACGAACGCGCCAAAAGTGCCATGTCATCAGCGCAACCAGCAGTAACGGCACGACGATAGTGTGCAGAGCGTAAAAATTGATCACGGTAGCGGGACCGATTTCTTCTCCGCCGAGAATCACACGTTGCAGCATCTGGCCCATCCCCGGCATGTAGCCCAGCATCTCGGTACAAATCGTAACTGCCCAGTAGGATATTTGGTCCCACGGCAACAGGTAGCCGGTAAATCCAGACAGCAAAATCAGGAATAACAGGCTAAGACCAATTATCCAGTTCGACTGCCGCGGACCATGGAACGCCCCGGTCAGGAATACACGCAGCATATGAAACGCTGTCACACCGATAAGCAGGTTTGCACTCCAGTAGTGCACACCGCGTATGAGTCGGCCAAACAGAATATCCTGTTGCATGAACACGATGGACTGGTAGGCGCGTTCCGGGGATGGCTCATAGATGAAAATCATGAGGAGCCCGGTACCCACCAGCATCATGAAGAGCACCAGGGCCATGCCGCCAAGGCCAAAGGTATGCGTGAACCGCAGTACCCGTCGAGGGACGCGGATGGGCCTCGCATGCAGAAACAGTGATTTTTCCACGCTCATTATTTTACCGGCAATCCGCTTTTAAGCTGTAAGTAGAAGTCCTGAACCAGTCGTTTCACCATGCTCGTAGCCCAGCCTGGCACGCAACGTACAAACCTTTTCGGGACTGCCTGCATCAAAACCCTATCGATGGTCATATTTTTGGGGGAAGCGCAATGCTTCAGATGACAGAGGTCAAGAAGACTTACCGTACCGAATTGGTCGAAACACACGCCTTGAGAGAGATGACCGTGTCGGTGAGCAAGGGAGAGTTTGTGGCCGTGACGGGCTCGTCCGGATCGGGAAAAACGACTTTCCTCAACATCGCAGGCCTGCTGGAATCGTTTGAACATGGCACCTACCGGCTGGACGGAGAAGATGTCAGCCGTCTGAGCGACGATGAGCGATCGACGTTTCGCAACCAGAAGATCGGCTTCATCTTCCAGAGCTTCAACTTGATTCCCGACCTCAACCTGTTTGAAAACGTGGATGTGCCGCTGCGCTACCGACGCATGTCAAAGGGCGAGCGCAAGCAACGCATTGAGCATGCGCTCGAGACGGTGGGACTCGGATCACGCATGAAGCATGTCCCGGCACAGCTCTCGGGCGGACAGCAGCAACGCGTCGCGATCGCGAGAGCCCTCGCGGGTGATCCAAAAATTCTGCTGGCTGATGAGCCCACCGGCAATCTCGACTCGACCATGGCGCACCAGGTTTTGGAGTTGCTCGAGGAAATCCACGCAAACGGCACGACCATTGTGATGGTGACCCACGACCAGGAACTTGCGCAGCGCGCTGAGAGAAACATCCAGTTACTCGATGGGCGCGTCTCGGCAGAAGAATTTGTCGAGCCACAGACTAATGCACAGCCACTGAGGGCTACGGCCTGAAAGGGACAACCGCATGTTCAAGTACAACGTAAAACTGGCCCTCAAAAGCATGCGCCGTAATGTGATCCTGACCGCCCTGATGGTCGCCGCGATCGCGGTGGGCATTGGCATCAGCATGACAACGATGACCATGTATTACATGATGAACGGCAACCCGATCCCGGCGAAAAGTGACGTTTTGTTCGCGATCACACTGGATAGCTGGAACCCGATTCGGCCGTTCGACGATGATCGCCCGGAACGCGCGCCGCATCAGCTGACCTATCACGATGCTGAGCGCCTGCTGGCACTCGGTGAAGGCAAACGCCAGACGGCCATGTTCGAGTCCAGCCTGATCATTGAGCCGGTCGATGAGGGTGAAATGCCCTTCGAGACAGGGGCGCGCGTCGCGACGGCTGACTTTTTCTCCATGTTCAACGTGCCGTTCATCTATGGCAGCGGCTGGGACAGAGCGACCGACGCGGCCGCCGAGCCCGTGGTCGTACTGACCAGGCAGCTGAATGAACGCTTGTTTGGCGGAAGAGACAGTGTCGGCGAGCGGCTAATCATGCAGGGCACCTATTTCCAGGTAGCCGGCGTCATTGATACCTGGGAGCCCACGCCGCGCTTTTTTGATCCGATCAACGGTGGCTTCCATGAAATCAACGAGATGTTCATTCCGTACAGCCTGGCGCTATCACTCGAACTGCAATCGACGGGCAGCGACTGGGGCTGGAAGAACGAGGACATTACGTCGTTTGAGCAGTGGCTGAATTCCGAATCGTCGTGGGTGCAGTATTTCGTGGAACTCGAAACACCGCGTGATCGCGATGCCTATGTCTCGCACCTGGATGCCTACGTTGGAGAACAAAAACGGCTGGGCCGTTTTGAGCGACCGATGAACAACAATGTTTACGACGTCATGGAATGGATGGAATACCACGAAGTCGTCTCCAACGACTCCAAAGTGCTGGTGGGGCTGTCGTTCCTGTTCCTGACGGTCTGCCTGCTTAGCACCATCGCATTGTTGCTGACAAAGTTTATTGGCAAGACGAGTGAGACCAGCCTGCGGCGTGCACTGGGTGCGAGCCGCAAGGTTATTTTCAACCAGCAGATTGTCGAAGTATCCGTCATCGGGTTCGCAGGTGGCCTGGTCGGCCTGTTATTGGCCGGGCTCGGGCTGAAGGGCATCCAGTACCTGTATGAGGCGCCGAACGGCCTGGTGACACTCGACTGGGTGATGGTGTCGTCGGCCATTGGACTGGCGATTGCAAGCAGCATGATTGCCGGCCTTTACCCCGCCTGGCGTGTCTGCAAGATTCCGCCCGCCGCTCAGCTGAAGACACAGTAGGAGATTCGAGATGGGAATTGGACCGATGCTGTCGGCGCTAATGAGAAACAAGACCGGACCGGCGCTCGTAGCGCTGCAAATCGCTGTTACGCTGGCGATCGTCATCAACTCGCTGTTCATCATCCTGCAGCGGGTCGAAAAAATGAATCGTGATACCGGCATCGACGTGAACAACGTCATCATTACCTACGTACGTGGCTTCGGCGATGATTTTGACACGATAGCCAGTATCAACAACGACCTCGACCTGATCAGGAACATTCCTGGCGTTGTGGCTACCACGGTATCGAACCACGTACCGTTGAGCGGCTCGGGCTCAGGCACGGGCTTGCGCACCGTGCCGGACGAGACCATTGAGGCCGTCAGCACCGCACGCTACCGCTGGACTGAAGATGGGCTGGATGCATTGGGCATCACGTTGACCAGCGGCCGCAATTTTTACCCGGAAGAAATAAACGACATCTTGCCCGAGTCCAGCGAGGGCTCGCAGCCTTTTGTCCTGGTCACGCAGGATCTCGCGGACAGCCTGTTCCCCGAAGAAGATGCGCTGGGAAAAACCGTTTACTGGGGCAGCATGGACCCGGCGACCATTATCGGCATCATCGGACGCATGCACGGCTCCTGGGTGAACTGGGACAAGCTCGGCAATGTGGTCATACAGCCGGGCAAGCCGGCCTACACCAGCAACAAGTACATCACTCGGGTCGAACCCGGACTGCGCGATGAGCTGATGCCGATCATCGAGCAAAAGCTCGGCGAATCCAACCGGCGGCGCGTCATCAACAGCAATCGATCACTCGAAGAGCTCGCGGACCGCTCCTACCGGCGTGACCGCGGCATGGCCATTATCCTGTCGATCGTCATCACCTTGCTGATCGGACTGACGGCGCTTGTCGTCGTCGGCCTGTCGTCATTCCATGTCACGCAGCGCCGCAAGCAGATCGGTACACGCCGCGCCCTCGGAGCAAAACGCATAGACATCATTAAACAGTTCATGCTCGAGAACTGGATCATCACCACGGCGGGAGCGGCGCTTGGCGTTGTACTAACAATCGGTGTCGCTTACTGGCTCGAGGTCTCCTTCGAGCTTGAACGCCTCGATTGGCGCTTTTTGCCCGCCGGCATCGTCACACTCTGGGTCTTATCATCGCTGGCCGTCTTTGAGCCGGCGCGCCGCGCGGCCGCCGTGCCACCGGCTGTCGCAACACGCAGCGTCTAGACCCCAAAGTAGTCGCAAGTAGGTCGATAGCACCAGCATAATAGAGCCTTCCCAATAGCAACAGGAAGCAACGATGGGACGTTGGCGTCAGGAACCAATTGGCCCCTCTTGGATCAAACGTTCCATGCTGAGTACGAACGCGATAGCGATGCATTCTGCAATGTCTAAACCGCACAACCGCTGCGGCCAGCTAATAACCAGCGTCATCATTCTATTGCTCTCGGCATGCAGCGGCGGGTCGAATTCCGGCAATGGAGGCGACGGCCCTGTCACTACATATACCTACCAGGCGCCGGCCAATCTTGGCGATGGCTGGACGATCAGCGACGCTGACAACCAGGGCCTCTCGGTACAACGGCTCGAGGACATGATGGATGCGATTGGCCGCGGCGAGTATCCGATCATTGATTCGATCGCTATCGCCAGTCGCGGCAACCTTGTCTTCGAAGAAACCATCAGGACGCAGCTGGACGAAAAGGACGGTTGGGCGGGCAACACCGACCTTTCCATGCACGCCCAGTTTTCCGCGTCGAAAAGTGTCGCCTCCATCCTCGTTGGCATCGCCATCGACCAGGGCCACATCAGTGGCGTCGATGTGCCGTATCTGAGCCTTTTCGACTACCTGGGCTATGACAACTGGGATGAGCGCAAGAACCAGATCACGTTGCAGCACGTCCTTACCATGCGCCTCGGCCTGCAATGGGATGAATGGAGTGCGCCATACAGCGACCCGGACAATGCCGTCATACGGTTTTTCAACGAGCAACATGACTACAGCAAGGGCCTGCTGGACTTGCCCATGGAAACGGACCCCGGCACCAGCTTCGCCTATAACACGATAGCGTCCATATCGTTGGGCCAGGCGATACAAAACCGCGGCTCTCTGACGTATGCTGACTTCCTTCAGACCTACCTGCTTGACCCGCTGCGCATCACGCGCGTGAGATGGACCGAGACGCCGACCGGGCTGCCGGACCTCGGCGGCGGACTGTATCTGCACGCCCGGGACATGGTGAAGTTCGGCCAGCTTTACATGGATGATGGCAGCTGGAACGGGCAACAGATTGTTAGCAGTGAGTGGGTCGCGGAATCGCTCCAGGCGTACACCGAACTGGAATGGACCGATCCCGCTGCAAGAGATTGGCAAGTCGATGGCTACGGTTATCAATGGTGGCCCGGCCACTTTGAACTCGATGGCCAGGAATTGAACGCTTTTGCTGCGCGAGGCTGGGGTCAACAAGTCGTGATGGTTATTCCGGATCTGGAACTGGTCATCGCTATTAATAGCAGTGACTACGATGGACGCCCGGACGCAATCAACCAGGTATTCGGCCTGATCGACCGTTTCATGCTCCCTATGTAGCACCTTGGCGGTAGATATTCCGAGGCCCGGACGCGGGCATCGTGGGCCGGCTACCGCATAATAGAGCCTTCCCAATAGCAACAGGAGGCACTTGATGGGACGTTGGCGTCCACCCACTCCGAAATCGTCGGCCTACATCACGCCGGCGGGTTTTGCCGTATTGAAGGAGGAACTGGACAGCATCTGGCTGCTCCGGCGCGATGTCGTGAAAGCGTTGGCCGAAGCTGCCGCAGAAGGCGACCGCTCTGAAAACGCGGAGTACATCTACCGCAAGAAAGAACTCGGTGGTCTGGATCGAC
>WTCH01000052.1 GCA_013138675.1 Woeseiaceae bacterium
CCGAAATTTCGAGATTCACGTTGACGGCAACATTGCGGGGGGCAATGAGACGATCGATTTCGAGAACGAATTTGGCCTCAACAAGTCGGATGAAACGTTTGCAATCGATTTTGGCTGGCGGTTCGGCAAGAAATGGTCTTTGCACACACAGTACTTCGATTCAAGCGGCTCCAGAAGCGCCGTTCTCGATGAGGACATCGAATGGAATGATGTGATATTCGAGCAGGGGTCCACCGCGGCGGCCGGGCAGGATTTCTCAGTACTACGCGTGTTTTTCGGGCGCCAATTTGCAACCAGCGAGCAACACGATTTCGGCATCGGGGCAGGCATTCACTGGCTTGAAATAGGCGCATTCATGCAAGGAGACATCATAGTCAACGGCGCGCCAAATGAATTTCGCAGGGAATCTGTAAAGGCGGAGTTCCCGTTGCCCAACGTTGGCGTCTGGTACAGGTATTCACTATCTCCGAAATGGGCATTCAGGATTCGCTACGATTATCTGAACGTTGATATTGATGACTATAATGGCAGCCTGGTAAATGCCTCGCTGGGGTTCAACTACCAGCTTTTCGAACATTTCGGCCTTGGCCTGAATTACAACGCTTTCGAGCTGGACCTGGGTATCACACAATCTGATTGGCGAGGCGAGGTAACATCGAGATACGAGGGCCTGTATGTAAACGCCAGCGCCTACTGGTAGGAGACCGAATTATTCCGAGCAAGTTTCCAATCACATGAATTCATGAAGAAGGGCCCGTACCGTTTTGTCATGGCCTTGCTCTGTCCATGCTCTCCTGAAGGCTGATCATGGCCTCCTGACTCACCTTGATCAGTCCCAACTCAGCCGGGCGATCAAGATCCGCTACAAGCGTCATGAGCGCAGAAAACACCAACACCAACGGAATGACTTGAATCAATCGACGCGTCCTTGCAAGTCCTGTCTGAGATCCCATCGCTAACATAGCGAACGCAGAAATCGCATAAAGCGTAAACCAGATGCTTCCTGGTATTCGATTGCGTGTCGCCGCGGTCAATCGCTTTTCGTGAATACTAATAATGTCGAGGACGGATTGAACCAACCGGGCACTAAATATGTTGGGATTTTGCCTGGCCACCGACGCAACTTGGTTCCACAGAATCTGTTGCAGCTCATGCGACTTGGTTAACGCATTTTCCCGATTGCCTGGCTCGAGGCCGCGGAGGCGAACGTCCACATATTCGCGCAGAACGCGTTGCATTTCCGATTTGTGCGGCTGATCAAGAAAATCGGCCTGCATGTATGCCGTATTAATTACAATTGTTTCGGCAAGGACGTTTTGTTTTCTAAGATCGAAACGGGAAGCCGCCATGTTGAATGTGAATGCGAGTACGAACGCCAGCGTCGCCAGAATGCTGCCCACCATAGGTCCTGGTGCGGTGTCGACCGTATTACGGGAATGCGACAGCGCATACCTGCCAATTTGATGGCCGGCCTCGAAAGAAAGCAGGATGAAGACTACTGTACCAATGTACATGGAAGGTATCGACAGAGAATCAAACATTTCGCCACCCATATTTGCGTCTGTAAATTTTTCTAGCCCAATGTCGTAAGTAATCGCGGCGGTTGGGCATCCAGTCAATTGTCCTAGCAGGCGATAGTCTATAGGCACGTGTACCAAGCCGCGACTTAAAGGGCATTTCCTGTAACACCCCGGGCAAAGATGGGAGCAGCGCGAACGATTGAGGGTGCCCGGTACGGATCGACAAAGGACGGCAAAATCAGGACATAGTGAGCGGCACCCTCAACGCCGTTTCAAGCAATGTACCTGCTGGCACGTTCACACTTTCGCCTTTGGTAAGTACCGACACACCGACGCCCACTTTGGCACCAGTTTTTGCCCCGGAACTGCCGCCGGCCAGGCCACCAACGGCGGCCACCCTCGCCGTGCGGCCAACAGTCTTTTTGCCCTCACCTGCGGTTTGCGTGGACAGATTTTCAGTCGCGATCGGATAGAGCTGATCGTCGACCATGATGTCGGTAAACTCCATCGTCATTTCCGATTTCCCGGCCACCCGACCAGCCTGCTTCGCAGCAGTAATCGTTCCATAAAGAAAAGCACCCCGCGGCACCACTGTAACGCCTCCGACCACTAGTGCTCCTTCAAGCTGACCGCGAAACTTGTGCCCCACACCATGCCGACTCGTGTCAACCGAATCGACCATTCGAATAACCAACCTGGTACCTGCCGGCACTGTTACCGACAATGGATCAGGAGTCATCGCGTTCGCCTGAGCCGTGGAAACACCATCACTCAAGAAGATGCCCACAACCTGGCTTTCCGGATACGCCTCAATCGAACCTCCGCTATCGAACATCACGACGCCATTGCTGCTGCCGACGAAATCACCCTCCATTAACGTTCCATCTGCCAACTCGAGAGTGTCTGCCCCGGCCAAGCCGGACACCAGAATCAAGAGGAGCGCGCTGCCCGTTTTCAATGTCCTCGCTAAAGCTTGTCCGCTGAAGATTTCAAACTGATAACCGTGAAGAGTATTCATATCATCCCTCTGGTAAGACTGATTTCGCCAGTGCCACCACAACAAATCATCATCTCGCCACGCATCATGGATCTCGATAGGTATTTCCCACAATCCAATAACCAGACGGATGCGCGGAGTCTAGTTCAGTATTTGGAATTTTCGCGTAAGCTATTCGTTCATTTACCTCACATAAACCCTATGTTTTTGTGGCGATAGTGATCATGATATTCCCAAGGGGAGAATCGCTATGATGCTAAGAAGACAGTCTTTTCTATTAGCTACAGTATTGGCTCTAGTCTGTTCGTTGGCGGTGGCTGCAAACGATCGTCCGAATATCCTGCTAATTGTGGTCGACGACATGGGCTACTCCGACATCGGCGCCTTCGGCGGGGAAATTGAAACCCCGAACATCGATACGCTTGCCGACGCCGGCATCAAGATGACTAATTTCTACGTTGGGCCAACGTGCTCACCCACACGATCGATGTTGATGTCCGGCAACGACAACCATGTTGCCGGACTCGGCAATATGAACGAAGCGCTAACGCCAAACCAGGTCGGCCAGCCGGGCTATGAGGGCTATCTCAATGATCGGGTAGTCTCGGTCGCCTCGCTATTGAAGGACGCCGGCTATCACACCTACATGGCGGGCAAGTGGCATTTGGGTGAGGAACCGGAACACGACCCATCTGCTAAAGGCTTCGAGAAATCATTCACAATGTTGCAGGGCGGGGCCAGCCATTTCGACGATGAATGGATGATGTATGCCAACTACACGCCGACCTATCGCGAGAACGGCGTACGGACACATGTGCCGCGAGGGTTTTATTCAACTGAGTTCTATACGGACAAGACTATTCAGTATATCGATGGGCAGGAAGACGATGATCCCTTCTTCGCCTATCTATCATTCACCGCGGTGCACGATCCATTGCACCTGCCGGATGACTGGTTGGAACGTTACTCCGGCAAGTACTCATTGGGATATGACAGGGTGCGCGATCAGCGTCTATCACGTATGAAAGAGATCGGTATCGTGCCGGACAGCACGGTACTCGGTCCATGGCTGGCGATGGTGCCCACGTGGGCGGATTTGAGCGCAGAGCAACAACAATCAGAAGCCCGCAAGATGGAACTTTATGCTGCTATGGTCGCCAACATCGACTTTCATGTCGGTCGTCTTGTTGAACATCTGAAGCAAGCCGGCAAGCTGGACAATACGTTGATCATCTTCTTCTCTGACAATGGTGCCAACGGTGCCGAAATGGACATGTACCCGGAGACGGATGAAGCATGGGTTGCGAGAAATTCGGATAACCGTTTTTCAAACTGGGGCCGGCGCGGCTCGCGTATTGCACAAGGCCCGGGCTGGGCCCAGGCGAGCTCCACACCGTTCAGGCTGTTCAAAGCATTCATAGCGGAAGGCGGAATCCGTTCGCCCTTGATCATCAGTGGCCCACCGCTTGCTCGCAGCGGAGAAACACTGGACGCGGTTACTCATGTCATGGACATCGCCCCTACGCTTCTGGCTATCGCTGGAACTTCTTACCCGTCATCGAATGAAAATGGCGATCTGGTTCCACCACGAGGCAGGTCAATGCTGCCCTTGCTGGCAGCGCAGGCCACAAGCATTCGTGAAGAAGACGATTACCTGGCTTGGGAATTTTTCGACTGGCATGCGGTAAGAACGGGTGCCTGGAAAGCAACTTGGATCAGGGAACCCTTCGGTAGCGGTGCCTGGCAGCTGTTTGACATGGCAGTAGACCCTGGCGAATCCAATGACGTGGCTGCTCAACATCCGGAGGTGATGCAAGAGCTCGCCGATAAGTGGGATGTGTATGCGGATGAAGTCGGGATTGTGCCGCGCGAGGTAAGCGAGTGGCCCGACCAATAACTACTTCTGTTGGCTAATGGTTCGAGACCGGAGCACTTTTGAAATTTCGTAAATGAACGATTTCAAAATTGTGGATGTCCGCTTTGGGTCATAAGCGGTCCTTCGAAACTCTACTACCTCAATGACAGCTTTGGCGTCGAAAGCGGACGATTCTGGTATGTGTCTTGGGCCGCGAGAATTGCGCAAATCACCGACTGAAATGCTCTCCGGCGACGCATGTCGCTACGTCAGTTGTCAGGCTGGTAGCTGGTGACTTATTGGTGACTCAAGGTCGCCGGCAGATGCCGGCGACGCTCAAGCCCTTTTGAAATGGCGCGCCCGGAGAGATTGATTCCTCGCTTCGCTCGTCACCCCTTCGGGGCGCCTTCGGCGTCCTGAATCGCTTCGCGATTCGGTCGAACTCAGAGTTCGAATGTTATCCGGAACTGAAAAAG
>WTCH01000174.1 GCA_013138675.1 Woeseiaceae bacterium
GATGGAGACACCGTATTGTTGTTTCCACCGGTCGCGGGTGGTTGATGTGATCGAGCTGACGACGTCAGAGATTTGTCCGGACGCGCTTCGCGCGCGCTTGATTGACCCGGCTGCCGGCGCCTATTGCGGGTTTGAAGGATGGATTCGCAATCACAACGAGGGGCAGTCGGTTTTGCGACTCGAATACGAAGCTTACGAGCCGTTGGCGCTGACCGAGGGTGAGAAGATTCTCGAGGAGGCGAGAAGCCAGCACCCACATCTTCGCGCGCATTGTGTACATCGCACCGGCCTGCTCGAGATTGGCGAGTGTGCGGTTTGGGTCGGCGTATCAGCGCCACACCGTGATGAGGCGTTCCAGGCGTGTCGCTACATCATCGATCAGCTTAAGGTTCGGCTGCCCATCTGGAAGAAAGAACATTACGTCGACGGCCACTCGGGATGGGTCAACTGCGAGCGCTGCGCTAAATCCGCGTGAGATCCTCAGGCGTGTCGATATCGATCGACGCCGGCTCGAACACAACGGTACGGAGTCGAAATCGCTGATCGTCAAACAGGTGACGGCCGCCCCTGTCGCCCGTTAGTCCAGCCAACTCATCGAAACAAACAGCCGGAAACAGGACGGGCGGACCCTGGGTACCCGCAAATGATGTGGCTACGATTTCGTCGTCTGAACCGTCCCATACGTCTGCAAGTGCTCGCACATGCTGAGACGTAATTCGCGGCTGATCGGCGAGCAACACAATCACGGCGCTGGCGACATGACGAATCGATTTCACGGCAAGGGCGAGTGACGTGCCGAGGCCAGCAGCATAGTTGTCGTTGACGATCATAAATCCTGGTTGGGACTGGCAGGCCGCGCCCACGGCCTGGTGGTTGTGACCGACGACGAGCAGGTAGCGGTCCTGGCAAACGTCGTTGGCGATCTCAACGGCTCGCTCGACCAGAGATTTGCCGTCGACTTCTGCCAGCTGCTTCGTTGCGCCAAAGCGCGTTGCCGATCCGGCAGCGAGTACTATTGCGAAAACGCCCGCCATCTTGTCATCACAGTCCATGCGGTGATTCTAGCGCTGTTAGCAAAAAATAGCGGGCTGTGAAACTTGCGACCACAGATGCTTGTGTGTATTTAGGACTGCAGTATGCGAGCGATAAAATCGATAGATGAAGCAAAGACGCTGGAAGGCGAAGAAGTCGGCCTGTCCGACTGGGTAGTGATAGACCAGCATCGTATCGATGAGTTCGCTGAAGCGACGGGCGACTATCAGTGGATACATGTAGACACCGAGCGCGCGGCGAAAGAAATGCCGAACGGCAAGACGATCGCGCATGGCTACCTGACTTTGTCGCTGATTCCCGCGCTGACTGAAAACTTTCTCGAAATCGAAAACCTGGCCCGCGCCATCAATTTCGGTGCCAACAAGGTGCGTTTCTATACGCCCGTATTCGAGGGTGCTCGCGTACGAGCACGTGCAACCGTATTGCAGGCGCGGCGCCGGGCCGGCGCACTGATGTTAACGTCCGAAGTCAGAATCGAAGTAGAGGACGAGCGCAAACCCGCCTGCGTTGCTGAAATCCTCGGCATGTACTTTTTCGACGAATAGTCGCGGCTGAAGCCGCTCCTACAGACTACCGCGTGTGCAGCCATCCGGGCAGGAAAGAATACGGCTCGGTATCAACGTCCTTGTTCCAGTTAACGCTGTTTTCTTCGAGCATTTTCTGGAAGCTGCCATCTTTAACGCCATCAAACGTCTCGGATGCACCGCCGACGTGTTTGCCGCCTACGTAAACCTGCGGGATCGTCTTTAGGCCGGTGCGTTGCTCGATCACCTTGCGAATATTGCCGCCCTTGTTGCCATCCTGGTAGGCGACCGAATCCAGGTCAACGGCACGATACGGTATCTCATATTCAGCAAACATCTTGCGAACCGACCAACAGAATTCGCACCACTCAAGCGCAAACAACACGACCGGTTCCTCAGCATTTCCGGTGACCTCATCGAAGAACTCTACGGCATCGGTAGGTGCCTCAGCGGCCGGCTCTTCAGTTTCGTCATCAGCAGGAGCTGGCGGAGGTGCGGAGGCGAAGTGATAGTTCGGTGTCGATTGCGAGATCGCAACCTCTTCTTCGCTCATATCGTCAATGATGCCGTCGAACAGCGGTGTGCTCAGGTAGCGCTCGCCGGTGTCGGGCAGCATGCAAAGTACGTTTGATCCTGGCTCCGCTTTCTCGGCAACTGCGAGGGCGCCGGCAAGTGTCGCGCCGGCTGAGACGCCAACGAAAATGCCTTCGTCGCGAGCGAGCGACTTGGACAGCCTCAAGGCATCATCTCCGGCGATGGGCAAGATCTCATCAATCAACTCGGCCGCGACAACATCCTCGGCGAGTTTGGGAATGAAATCCGGACTCCAGCCCTGCATGAGGTGTGGTCGAAACAGTGGATGACTCTCCGTGATCGAGCCGTCGGCTTCGCGAGCCTGGGTGATACCGCTGCCGAGCATTGCCGAGTTATCCGGTTCACAGACAATGACCTTCGTTCCCGGGCTTTCTTTCTTCAGCACCCGCGACACGCCTTTGAGCGTTCCGCCGGTACCAAAACCCGTGACCCAGTAGTCGAGTCCGTCATCGGCAAAAGCCGCAAGAATCTCAGGTGCCGTCGTTCGGGAGTGCGCGTTTGCGTTGGCCTCGTTCTCGAACTGTCGCACGAGGAACCAATCGTGTTTTTCCGCGAGTTCAACAGCCTTGGCCAGCATGCCACTGCCTTTGAGCGCCGCCGGTGTGAGTACGACCTTGGCGCCCAGGAAGCGCATCATCTTGCGGCGCTCGAGGCTGAAGCTCTCTGCCATTGTGACGACGAGCGGGTAGCCTTTTTGAGCGCAGACCATCGCAAGACCGATACCCGTATTGCCGCTGGTCGCCTCGATGACTGTCTGGCCGGGTTTCAGTGCGCCACTTTCTTCGGCTTCTTCGATGACGCCCAAAGCAAGCCTGTCCTTGACGGAGCCCATCGGATTGAAGGACTCGATCTTGACGTAAACGTTGACGTCTTTCGGGCCGATCTTGTTGAGTCTGACAATCGGCGTATTGCCAATTGTCTGCAGAATATTGTCGAATCGATTATTCATTCTTATTGCCTTTAGTCGTCGAATTCGGTCGTGGTCTGTCGTTTGCGATTGACGATCAGGCGTGTGACGTCCGGACGGGAATAGTGGCCGGCAACGTCGAGGCTGTGTCGTTCCTCTAATACTAGCTGATGATCGATCGTCGTGACGCGCAGGGACTCGGTATTGGTCTCCGGCTCCAGTATCCACTCGCCAGTGGGTGAGGCTAGGCAGGAGCCGCCATCAGCCATCATGTCGTCAGCTGTTTCCCGCAAGATGTCGGCGTGGGGCAGGTCGTCGCCGATATCGTCGCGCCGCATGAGACCGGAGACTGAGGCGACATACGATCGGCCTTCCTTTGCAATGTGGCGGGTAATGTCTTCGGTATTGCGCCGGTTACCCGGCCAGATTGCGACGTGCAGGTCCTCACCCTGGCCATACAAAGCCGCGCGAGCCAGCGGCAACCAGTTTTCCCAGCAGTTGAGTCCGCCGACGGTAAATGGTCCGAGCTTGTGCGTTCGCAGCCCGTTGCCGTCGCCTATTGCCCAGACGAGGCGTTCCTCGTGCGTCGGCATGAGCTTGCGGTGCACCGAACAAACCTCGCCCGTAGCATCGATGTAAACCATCGAGCAATACAGGCTGTGACCGCCACGATTGCCTGCGCGTTCCATGATGCCCAGGTACACAGCGATCTTGTGTTGGGCTGCTGCTTTGCGAACAACATCAAGGTCACCGTCTTCGATCGATACGCCTTGATCGACATAGTGAGCGAAGAGGGTCTTTTGCAGGCTGGATTCGAACTTAGCACCCTCGGTGCGTTCAACCCAGAACGGATAGCCGGGAACGAGCGCTTCACCGAAGATGACCAGCTGGGCACCTTCTTGCGCGCCCTTGCCGATCCAGTCGACAACCTTCGACAGGGTCGCATCGCGCTTGAGCCAGATCGGTGCGATCTGGCCCAGCGCGATAGTGAGTGTCTTTCCTGAGATTGCCTTAGTCGAAGTGCTTGCGGAACGTAAGGCCAAACGTGGCGGGTTCCGAGGGATAAGACAGCATCTTGTCCCCCGCGACCGGGACATCGAATGAGCCGTGATACCAGCGCTCATCCGTAATGTTACGACCCCACAGCGTGAAGCTCGAGTTCCAACTGTCGACGTTCAATCCGAACCTCACGTTAATCATTTCGACGCTATCTTGGTGCGTGAATGGATCGAGATCGCCATCTGTGAACTGATCCGACGCATAGGTATATTCGAAGCGAGCAAATGCGGAAGTGTTACTGCTCAGGTCGATATCCTGTGTGAGCGCAAGGAAAAATCGATCCTCGGGGTTGTATGGGATTGGATCACCGGTGCGGGAGCAGCTGGTCGGGCGATCACTTGCGTTGAATGGCGGCGGCGGAAGTGGGACGGGTGGGCAGTCAAACTCGCCCGAGTGAAACACATGGGTATCCCAACCCGTGCCATTGTCGAAGGACGTGTATTCACCCTCATTGAGCGTATAGAAGGCCTGGATTTCGGTAGAGTCCGTCGGACGCCACAGAACTTCGACCTCGATTCCACTAGTTTCGAGGTCACCGGCGTTCTGCAAGAAGAAGCCGTTGCCCTCAAATGATTGGGCCTGAAAATCCTCGAAATCGGTTTCGAAATACGTCAGTACAAGCTGCACGGGGCCATACTGGCCTTTGAGTCCGACTTCGAAAGACTCCGAGGTCTCGGGGCCGAAGATCTGATCAAATGTCGGATCAATACGTTGTGCGTTGGTGCCGCCGGCTTTGAAACCTGTCGCATACGAGGCATAGACCATGGTTGAATCGGCCGGGAAAAAGCTCAGTTTTACCGTACCGGTTGTCTGGTCATCGCTTAGCGAATCAACGACGTCAGACCGTGGCGCGAGTGGCGGGAACAAGTACGAGCCCCAGGCAATGTTGGGCTCTGTCACAGGAACAAGTGCTCCCGACAATATTCCCGAGAAATCGCCTTGTGAGGCGCCAAACAATGCGGCCAGAATAGCGTCCTGATCAGGCGGCGGTCCATTGGCCGTCTGCACGTAGGTTGCATCAATATCCTTGGTTTCATCGGTAAAGCGCGCACCAACCGTCAGCGTAAACATATCGTTGAATGCAAAATCGATCTGGCCGAATACGGCATATCCCTCGTGGTCTTGTTTGACGACGTCAAACCCGTCTGCGCCAGGAATGAATGCCGGTGTGGCCGGCGCTACGACCCCTTCCAGCGGTGTACCAACGAGTCCTGCCCGAAGTTGTTCTATGGCAAGAACTGTCAGTGCCAAATCAGGGTTCAATATATCGATATACGTCGGGAAAAGTGCTCTGGCAGTTGTCGTTGTCGTGCTGTCCAGATCCTGGCCGAAGTAATAGGCACCGGCGACCCACGAGCTGCCGCTACCGAACTCGCCGGTGAATTGAAATTCCTGTGAGAACGACGATTGTTCTGCCGTTTTGGTTTGATTCAGCAAGTCGACGTCGGAGAAATCGATGTCAATTGAGTCAAAGGTCTCGAATGCTCGGAACGCGGAAATGGACTTCAATGTGATGCCGTTGCCAAAGGTTATGCTGAAATCCAGTGACAGGCCGGCGTCTTCATTGGTCGACACGGGCAATTCGCTCACGGCCGTAACGTAGTCATCAAAACGACTGTTTGGCACAATCGCGGCACCGGCGAAACCGTCGAGCATTGGTTGTGGATAATTATAAGTTGCGAACACCGTGCCGCCTAACTGAGCATTAACGGCGTCCGATCCGACTGCCGTCAGCGGATTTATCTGGCCCGCGGCAACGCCGGGGATTTTGAACTGATGATACAGGCTGTCGACCCTGGAAATGGCTACACAGCATATCTCGTCGATTTCCGAGTAGTCGGCAATGATGCGCAAGTTGAAATCATCGCTAGGCTCATTGAGCGCAAATTGCAGTCGTGCACCCATTCGATCGCGATCATTGTGCACATTGCTGCCCAACCCAAGATCGTCGACAAAGCCATCTCGCTGCGTTGCGAAGATCGTGCCGCGAATCGCCGAATTTTCGCCGACCGGGATATTCGCAGCGCCACTGACTTTGAGCAGGTTTAAGTCACCGACTGTTACGTCGACAAACGCGTCCGCATCCCGGCTCGGCCGGACGGTATGGACACTAATCGCGCCGGCAGCCGTATTCTTGCCGAACAGAGTGCCTTGCGGGCCACGCAATACGTCGACAGCTTCAACATCGACCAGATCGTTGATCATCGTGCTCTGTCGCGACCGGTAGATACCGTCAACGTAGAGGCCGACCGAAGATTCGACGCCGAAGTTGTTCGAGGTGCTGCCGATACCGCGGATGGCGAAGTTCGATGTTGTTGCAGACTGACTTTGCCCGACAATCAGTCCGGGCACGTTCTGTTGCAGGTCGAACATGTCCTTGATGCCGGCGTCCGTAATCTGCGTCCCGGAAAGTGTGCTTACTGCGACGGGAACATCCATGATGTTCTGCTCGCGTCTTTGTACGGTGACGACGATTTCTTCGAAGATCGCTTCGTCATCCTGTGCCGACACTGTCGAACTGAATGCCAGACCGGCAGCCGCGACCGGCAGTAATACACCAAGACGCCAATTTGATTGAATTTCCATGCTCGTTGATCCCCCTTGAAAGCGCTAATCTGAGACTCGAAATAGTGCTTCAAGCATAGCATGAAATGCACGAATCGCCGCAAAATCAAGGGCTTCGGAATGTGCGTACATGGCGATGCTGACATTCGATTTCTGTTAAATTATGTGCGTCGCAAAAAAACTGGAGAACGCAGCATGCTCGGATTGATGATGAACACCCCGCTCCTGATTTCGTCGATTGCCGAGCACGGGGCGCAGTTTCATGGCGGTCGCGAGATCGTCTCGGTAACAGCCGACAACCCCCTGCATCGCTACACGTACCGCGAGTGCGTCGGGCGGGCGAAACAACTGGCTAACGCCCTGAACGGCATGGGCGCAAAAAAGGGCGATCGTATCGCGACGCTCGCCTGGAATGATTACCGCCACCTCGAGGCGTACTACGGTATCAGTGGCGCAGGTTACGTCTGCCACACGATTAATCCGCGGTTGTTTCCCGAACAGCTGGTTTTCATCATCAACCACGCGGAAGACCGCTGGATATTCACTGACGTCATGTTCGTACCGCTACTTGAAGCTATCGCCGACATGATTCCAAACGTCGAGGGCTTTGTTGTCATGACTGACAACGCGCACATGCCTGAGACAACTCTGAACAACACTGTTTGTTATGAGGAGTTAATAGCCAAAGAATCGCTCGATTACACTTGGCCCGAACTCGACGAGCGCACAGCCTCGGCGCTCTGTTATACGTCAGGAACAACCGGCGACCCCAAAGGTGTTCTGTACGACCATCGTTCAACTGTCCTGCACGCCATGGCCGAGATCGCTCCGGATACGATGAGCCTGTCGAGCTACGATTCGGTGTTGCCGGTCGTGCCGCTGTTTCATGTCAATGCCTGGGGTGTACCGTATTCGGCCTTCATGGCTGGTGCCAAGCTGGTTCTTCCGGGTCCGAAAATGGGCGACGGCGAGACGTTGTGCAATTTGCTCGACTCAGAAGACGTGACGCTGGCGCTCGGTGTACCGACCGTTTGGCTGGCGCTGCTGCAGTACACCGAATCCGCGGGCAAACGACTCGACAAGCTGCAGAGAACGATCGTCGGCGGTGCGGCCGTACCGCGCTCGATGATTGAGGCGTTTCGTGACAAGCACGGCGTCGAAGTTCGCCAGGCCTGGGGAATGACCGAAACGAGCCCGCTCGGTGTTGCAAACAGCCCGAAGGCCGGGTTGCCGGAGATGACCCCTGATGAACAGCTTGATCTCGCAAGCAAGGCCGGGCGCGGCGTATACGGTTGCGAATTGCGAATCGTCGACGGCGAAGGTAATGAACTGCCATGGGACGGCGAAGCATACGGGCCGCTACAGGTACGCGGACTGTGGATTTGCAGCGACTATTACAAACTCGCCGGGGCAGGTGGCGCGCACACGGACGACGGCTGGTTCGACACGGGCGACGTCGCGACGATCGACCCCGAGGGATACATGGCGATCACGGATCGGACCAAGGATGTCATTAAATCGGGTGGCGAGTGGATCAGTTCGATCGAACTGGAAAATACGATCATGGGGCACCCGGCAGTCGCCGAGGCGGCCGTTATCGGCGTCGCTCATCCGAAGTGGACGGAAAGGCCACTATTGATCGTCATAAAAGCCGAAGGCCAGGACGTCAGCGGAGACGAGCTGCTCGCCTGGTACGAAGGCAAGGTCGCCAAGTGGTGGATCCCGACAGATGTGGAGTTCGTCACAGAATTGCCGCATACCGCAACAGGAAAGATCAAGAAGATTGAATTGCGCAAGCAATTCGCAGACTATCAGTTGACTGGGTAGCGGCCACTGGCCGTTGTAGTACTTCGCTGGAGCAACAATGGGTGATCCCCTTCGTCTTTACGGCCTGAATGCGCTCGTCACATACGCTGCGAGCGGCATTGGTGAGGCCATTTCGCGTACCTTGATCAAGCACGGCGCCAAAGTACTGGCCGTGGACACTGCGAATAGCGGTGTCGAACAGCACTTCCGGTCCGTCAAGGGCATTGAGGGTCATTCCGCCAGCCTGACTGACGCAACGCGCATGCCGGCCCTGGTTGAGGTAGCGGTCAGTCAGCTTGGTGGTATCGACATCCTCGTCAACGAGTTTCCGTTGAACGGTGAGGCACCACTCGCCGATGGTGATGAACAAATCAGCAAATTACTGGAGGCGCGCGCTGAGCTGATCATGGCGCTGTGTCGGTCTTCGCTACCCCACCTCAAGAAGAGTCCCGCAGGGCGCATCATCAATATCGGTTTCCTGCGCAGCCTGTTTGCCGAAAATGGCGCCGAAGCCTTCGCGAAGTCAGAGCAGGACCTGGCGGCGATGACCCGTGCACTGGGTGCCGAAATCGGCGAGTTCGGCATTACAGCCAACTACATTCAACCCGGCGCGATCATGACGCCGAAGAGTCGCGAGGCATTCAAGAAGAACATGGCGCTACGCGACTTTTGCATCGGGCAATCGGCTGCACGGCGGCTCGGTGAGCCTGTCGATATCGCGAAAGTTGCCCTGTTTCTTGCCAGCGATGACTCTGCCTTTGTGAATGGCACCGGTCTGCTCGTCGATGGCGGCCGCACCAGCTAGCCGATCGCCATGCATCCGATATTGCAGGACCTCGTAACGCTTCTCCAGCTCGAGCGAATCGAAGAGAATATTTTTCGCGGTGACAGCCGCGACATCGGCAGTGCGCAGGTATTTGGTGGTCAGGTTCTCGGACAGGCATTGTCGGCGGCACAGCACACTGTGGAAGGCCGTGTTGCACATTCGCTGCACGCTTACTTTCTGCGTCGCGGCGACATGGATGCACCCATCATTTACGAAGTAGATCGCGCGCGCGATGGTGGCAGTTTTTCCAACCGTCGTGTTGTTGCGATTCAGCACGGCCGGCCGATATTTAACCTGGCTGCGTCATTTCAGAAACCCGAATCCGGGCTCAATCACCAGGTGGATATGCCGGACGTTCCCGGGCCAGATGGTCTCAAGGACCTGGCAGAAGTCGCCAAGGAGCATCTTGACAAGTTGCCGCTGAAGTTGCGGCGTTTCATGATGGAGAAGCGGCCATTCGATTTTCGGCCCGTAGAGGCCATTACCCTTGGCGACAACGAGCCTCGTCCACCAGTCAAGCACGTCTGGATACGAACGTGTGACGAACTTCCCGACGATCCTCCTTTACATCGCAGTGTCCTGGCGTACGTGTCCGACTACGAATTGCTTGGGACGAGCATGTTGCCGCATGGTCTGCCATTCGGTCGTGGCAAGGTCATCATGGCGAGCCT
>WTCH01000193.1 GCA_013138675.1 Woeseiaceae bacterium
GCCTGCGGACTGACGTCACGGAAAGCAATTGCCGAATCCGACTCGTAGACGATATCCGCAGGGACGTCACCATTGAGTATCTTGCAAAACAGGCAATCTTGTTCACTCATGATCAGCTCCTAGTCGATGACGCGTCGACCGTAGAATGCGTGTGAAAGTGTGCCACCGTCGACGTATTCGAGTTCGCCACCCAGCGGCACACCGTGGGCGATACGTGACGCCTGCACCGCGTGTCGCCCCGCCAGATCAGCAAGGTAATGGGCCGTCGCATCACCTTCCACGGTCGGGTTGGTGGCGATAATCATTTCTTTGGTGGCGCCTTCTGCCAAACGTTCCTCGAGAACACCGAGGCCAAGTTCTTCCGGACCGATTCCGTCGAGTGGTGACAAGTGACCCATCAGGACAAAATACAGGCCCCGATAACCCGTTGCGTCTTCGACGGCCATGACGTCTGCAGGTGACTCGACAACGCAAAGCTGCGAGTCGTCGCGCCCGCTGGCAGAACAGATGGAGCAAAGCTCGTGCTCGGTAAACATCCGGCAACGGCTGCAATGGCCGATTCCTTTAACCGCGTCCTCGAGCGCAGCGGCAAGGCCTGCAGCGCCTTCGCGATCGCGCTCCAGGAGATGAAACGCAATGCGTTGAGCGGACTTGCGACCTACCCCCGGCATACATCGCAGGGCATCGATCATTCGAACCAGGAGCGGTGAGTAGGCCATACTTGCTAGAAAGGTAGCTTCATTCCCGGCGGCAGCCCCAGGCCAGACGTCATACCGGCGTATTTTTCTTGTACGGTTGTTTCAACTTTACGTAGCGCGTCATTGAATGCTGCTGTGATCAGGTCTTCGAGCATCTCTTTATCGTCACCGACTATCGAATCATCAATATCGAGGGCCTGCACCTGATGCTGGCACGTCATCGTGATACGTACGAGACCTGCGCCGGACTCGCCCGTCACAGTTAATGAGGCCATTTCCTCTTGCGCCTTCTTCATATTGCCCTGCATTTCCTGGGCCTGCTTCATCAGTTGGCCGATACCACCCTTCATTTCCCTACTCCTGACCCGGGTCGCTCTGCGGCGGGTTATTTAGTTTTATGGACTCGGCACTCAACTCGGCGCCAAACATGCTTTTAAGCGCCTGCACATTTGGATCGGCCTCGAGTTTCTCGCGTTCGGCAGCAAGCCGTTCATCGGCCTGCCGCGACTCTTCCTGCATGGGCGACTCGACCTCGGCCTTGCCGATGCTGATGTCCACGACCAGTGGTTCGCCGAAATGATCCGACAGGGTCTTCGCGAGGGATTCTTTCCGTTGCCTGGTCAGGTACGACTCAGAACCAGGATCGAGGCTGAAAAATACGGTGTTGTTCTCTCGCCGAAGCAGTGCACAGCTAGCCGCCAGCAGCCGCTCAGCGCCGCTGAGACCCAGTTGCGGCACGAGCGCTTTCCAATCGGGTGCTTGCCATTCCGTCGAATCCGTAGCGGTTTGCCTGGCTTGAACCACCTTGGCAACGGGTGCGGCGACCTTCGCCGGTTCTGCCTGCGGTTTCGACCCGCCGCCTGAACCACCACCCGCGGTGCTACTGGTTGCATCAGCAGGACGAAAAGCCAGCATACGCAACAACGTCATTTCCGCCCCGCCCCGTGGATCCGGAGCCAGGTGCAGATCGCGTCGACCGATCAATGCGGTCTGATAAAACAACTGCACATCCGCGGCATCAACGGTTGCTGCGAGCTCGCTAAGCTCGTCGTCGGACATTTCGTCTTCGGCATCAATGCTTCCGACAACCTGGTAGACCGCAATCTGTTGCAGCACTCGAGCCAGATCCTCGAGAAGCCGGGCGTAGTCAGGAAATTGTTCGTCAATGTCCTTCATCGCCGCAATAATGCCAGCGGCATCATTCGCTGCCAGCAATCGAACCAAGCGTGACACGTGATCACGATCGATGGTTCCAAGCATGGTGGCGACCTGGTTCCCCTCCACTTTGCCGCCGCAATAGGCGATTGCCTGGTCGAGCAAACTCAGTGCATCACGCAGGCTGCCGTCTGCAGCACGGGCAATCATCGCAATAGCCGTACCCTCGAAATCGATGTTTTCTGCATCGCAGATGTACGCCAGACGATCCTGGATCAGACGCGGAGTCAGACGCGTAAGATTGAACTGCAGACAACGTGACAACACCGTGACCGGAAGTTTCTGGGGATCTGTTGTTGCCAGCAGGAATTTAACGTGCGGCGGTGGTTCCTCGAGCGTTTTCAAAAGTGCATTGAAGGAGCTCTTTGACAGCATGTGTACTTCGTCAATCAGGTACACCTTGTAGCGCCCGCGAGCCGGCGCGTACTGTACATTGTCGAGGAGATCGCGCGTGTCATCGACCTTGGTCCTGGATGCAGCATCAACTTCGATCAGATCTACGAAGCGACCTTCATCGATCTCAACGCAACTACTACACTCTCCACAGGGTTCCGCCGTGACGCCCGTATCGCAGTTCAACGCCTTCGCCAGGATCCTGGCGATGGTCGTCTTGCCGACACCCCGCGTTCCGGCGAACAGGTAAGCATGATGCAGCCGACCCGATTCGAGCGCGTTGACCAGAGCCTGCAACACGTGCTCCTGACCAACGGTGTCAGCAAAGTTTTTCGGCCGCCATTTGCGCGCCAGAACGAGATAGCTCATACGTGATCAGTGTATAGCAAGGGCTGCAAGGAGCAAGTGGAGTTAGTGGCCCGCGCCAGCCACTCCCCGGCACCCGGTGTCACCGCTACCGTTGCTCCCTTCCGGGCCTGGCGGAGTTTGCGGTTGACCGTCGCGGGGAAGCCGACGCGGACCGGCGCCGATTATCCCCAGAGATGCCGGTCTTTTTCAATGACCAATGAAGGCGTGCCGACGATTAGTGGATCGGGACCATGCACAACATGCTGATCTCTATCCGGATAAGCGAGTTGCGACAGGAAGTGCTGCATGCAATTTAATCGCGCCCGCTTCTTGTCGTCCGACTTAATGACGTTCCATGGCGCATCGCCGGTGTCCGTGTAGAAGAACATCGCCTCTTTCGCCTCGGTATATTCGTCCCACTTGTCCCGCGACTGTTCGTCAATAGGGCTCAGCTTCCATTGTTTGAGTGGATCACCCTGACGTGACTCGAATCGACGCACCTGCTCTTCGTGGGTCACCGAAAACCAGTACTTGAACAGCTGGATACCAGAGCGCACGAGCATTCGCTCAAGGTCGGGTACCTGGCGCATGAACTCAAGGTACTGGAGGGAACTGCAGAAACCCATTACACGTTCAACACCGGCCCGGTTGTACCAGGAGCGATCAAAAAAAACCATTTCGCCCTTAGTTGGCAAGTGCTTGATGTAGCGCTGGAAGTACCATTGCCCAAGTTCGTTTTCAGTGGGCTTCTCCAGTGCGACAACTCTCGCGGCGCGCGGATTGAGATGCTCCATGTAGCGCTTGATCGTGCCACCCTTGCCAGCCGCATCGCGACCTTCGCAGATGACCACAATCTTCTGGCCGGTTTGCTTAACCCAGTTTTGAACCTTGAGAAGCTCGACTTGTAGGTCCGCCTTTTGCTTCTCGTAAACGGACTTGCGAATCTTGTTCTTGTAAGGGTATTTGCCCGTGCGGAACAGCTCCTTGATCATCTCCGGGCTGTGGCGCATCTCACCAAGCAGGTGAGCCGGAGACTCCGCTGCCGGCTCCTTTTTCGGGCTAACGCCCACCGGTCGCAATGGCGACTTGCCGCCGGCGCTTGCTGGTCCATTACTCATGTTAACCCCTTTGTCATAACCGAAAACTCTTTAATATTTTCCGCCCTGGCGAGAGTGCGTGTAATACGCAAAAACGCCTACCCCACTAACGGTACGATAAGTGGCAATTGCGCGTCCACCTCGGCGTTCTGGCTCTGACCATATGTCGAAACGGGAACCATTGTTGCGGTAGACTGCCAAATCTCTCACAGCCGTTCATTGATTTCATTGCAACAAAGGATCCTGGTTG
>WTCH01000225.1 GCA_013138675.1 Woeseiaceae bacterium
TACAGGGGAAAACAATGAAATTTAGAATTCTATCGGCCGTTGCCGCCGTCGCGATCGCAGCTGGCTGCTCGTCAACGCCCGAATTCCAGACAGGTGAAGATGCCGAGATAACGCACGACGGTCTGACCCGTGTCGATCGCACTATCATGGATGCTGTCTGGGCACGCGAGGATATCGACCTGACTGGCGTTACAAAGGTCATGATCCACAGTTTGGGTGTTGAGTACCGCAATGACTCCGGCCCTTATAGCGGACGTGCCGGTATGACGTCTTCGAGAGCGCGCTCCGGCCAAAGCGAGTTCCAGCTCGACGCCGCCACGCGCGAGCTGTTTGAGGAAGAGATCGGCGCAGCATTCCGGGAAGAGTTCCAAAGCAGCACAGTTTTTGAAGTCGTTGAGGAGCCTGGTCCGGATGTGCTCGGCCTGCACGTCGGCCTGCTCGACGTTGTCTCCCGTGTACCGCCAGAAACTATTGGCCGCAGCCGCATATTTATTGACAGCGTTGGTGAAGCGACACTGGTACTGGAGCTCAGGGATTCAGTCAGCCACACGGTACTCGTGCGTGCTGTCGATCGGCGTGCTATGCAAAGTTCGGGAATGATGACCGAGTCCAACCCACCGCGGAATCGGGCTGAAGTCCGTCGCCTCGGACGCCGCTGGGGACAGATCCTGCGCGACGGCGTCGAAGCATTGGTCGCCGACGGTCTGACAACAGCAGAATAGAATAAGGAACAACGGGTTCCCGAAAAAGCCCGCCATCCGGCGGGCTTTTTTTGTGCATAATCAGCTTCTCTAAAGCAAGCCGCAGATAAGAAAAACTATGCCGCTGGTCGCCCATAACGACTTACCTACATTCAAGCTCCTGAGCGATGATGGCCACACCGTGTTGTCGCTGGACAGGGCAAAGCATCAGGATATCCGCGAACTGCACATCGGTTTCCTCAACATGATGCCGGATGCCGCACTGCAGGCGACCGAGAGACAGTTCATTCACCTGGTCGGCAGCAGCAATCCGATCGCCCAGTTCTTTGTGTATCCGTTTTCACTGCCGGAGCTCAATCGCGGCGAAGAAGCTGAGGCTCATATCCGCGAGCACTACTTCAATTTCGAAGAGCTCGCCGAGCAAGGCCTGGATGCGTTGATCATCACAGGGGCGAATGTCATCAATCCTTCCCTGAACCAGGAACCGTTCTGGGAGCCCCTGATCGACATCGTCCGTTGGGCCGAGACCAATGTCGCATCGACCTTTTGCTCATGTCTCGCCACCCATGTGCTGGTCAAGCACTACCATGACATCAACCGGCGCCATCTCAAGCAAAAACAGTGGGGTGTCTACACCCACAAGGCGACGCGTCGGGATCACCCGTTGCTGCGCGATGTCAATACCCGTTTCGAGGCGCCGCACTCTCGATATAACGATGTGTCACGGGAACAGTTTGAAGCAGCAGGGTGTTCGGTCCTTGCCGAAAGCGCCGACATTGGCGTACATCTTGCCGTCAGCCCGGACCAGTTTCGTGTTGTCTATTTTCAGGGCCATCCCGAGTACGGCGCCATCAGCCTGTTGAAAGAGTTCAAGCGCGAGTACAACCGCTACCTGGGTGGCGCCCGTGACAAGCTGCCACGCATCCCGGAACATTTCTTCACGCCCGAGGGCGAGGTAATCGCGCAAGCGCTGATCGCACAAATTCAAGAAAGCGACCTGACATCCGCGCCCGCGTTCCCCGAAGATGATTTACTTCCACACTGTGACAATACTTGGGGAGACACCGGCAAGGCTATCGTCAACAACTGGCTCGGCCTCGTCTACCAGCTCACCAACCTCGATCGCAAACAACAATTCATGCCGGGCGTCGACCCGGATGACCCGCTACAATTACGCTAATTCTTAACGAGGACAGACGAACATGGGTTTCAGAACCAGGCAGATTCACGCGGGCGTAACACCCGACCCACTCACAGGCTCGATTCTCACGCCGATTTACCAGACCACAACCTACGTGCAACCGTCTGTGGACGAGTACCTGAGCAAGGGTTTCACGTACTCGCGCTCAGGCAACCCGACGGTGAAGGCGTTGGAGCTGAAACTCGCCGACCTCGAAGGCGGTCTGGACTGTGCGTGCTTCGGCACCGGCATGAGTGCCGTGCTCGCGACCATGCTGGCGTTCCTTGAAGCTGGCAAACACGCGATCGTTTCGGACGTAGCCTATGGCGGTACTTATCGACTGAGCACCAAAGTTCTGAGCCGCTTCGGCATCGACTACACATTCGCCGATACCTCGAACCCGGATGACGTCGCTAACTCTGTCCGCGATAACACCGCGCTGATCCTGACCGAGACGCCGGCCAATCCGACCATGAAATGCTCCGACATCGCAGCAATCTCGGAAATCGCCAACAAGGCCGGCGCCGTGCATGCCGTGGACAACACGTTCCTGACACCTTATTACCAGCGTCCATTCGAACTCGGTGCGGATGTGTCGATACACAGCACGACGAAATACATGGACGGCCACAACGCGACGGTCGGCGGTGCGGTTATCAGCAAATCCGACGAGCATGCCGAGGCCGTGCGCTTTATTCAGAACAGCACGGGCACAAACATGTCACCGCAGGTCGCATGGCTAACACTGCAGGGCTGCAAGACACTGTCTGTACGAATGGATGCGCAGTCTGCCAGCGCTATGGCCATTGCCGAGTTTCTCGAAGCTCACCCCAAGGTTGAACAGGTCGCCTACCCCGGGCTGAAGTCTTTCTCCCAGCACGAACTCTCCAGCCGCCAGGCGTCCGGCTACGGCGCCATGCTCTGGTTCGAGGTCAAAGGCGGACTCGCCGCGGGCAAGAAACTCATGGACAACATCGAGCTGTGGAGCCTCGCCGAAAACCTTGGTTCCGTTGAATCGCTGATCACGCACCCCGTTACGATGACGCATGCCGATGTCGAGCCTGAAGAGCGTGCGCGCGTCGGCATTATCGATGGACTCGTTCGCGCATCAGTTGGCCTCGAAGACACCGAGGATCTGATCCAGGCTCTATCAGACGCACTCGACCAGGTTTAACCCACAACATAAAGAGTATTCGCCATGTCGCGATTCCTTAACTTCGACACGCTGGCCCTGCACGCGGGTCAGGTCGTGGACCCGGAATTCGGTGCGCGTGCCGCACCGATCTATCAAACCACGTCATATGTGTTTCCGGACACGGACACGGCGTCGTCAATTTTCAACCTGGAGCGCGGTGGTCATGCGTATTCGCGCATCACCAATCCGACGGTCGGTGTTCTCGAACAGCGCATAGCCGCACTCGAAGGTGGCTCGGCCGCGGTATGTACCGCCTCGGGCATGGCCGCAACGTTCTGTGCCATTACGGCAATTCTCGGGCAAGGCGATCACATCGTCGCATCTACACAGATGTACGGCGGCAACATCAGCCTGATGAAGAACACGCTGCCGCGCTTCGGCATCACGGCAACATTCTTTGATCCAACTGATACCGATGCTTGTCGTGCCGCCATCCAGGACAACACGAAACTCATCTACGGTGAGCTGATTGGCAATCCCGGGCTCGACATCCTCGACCTCGAAGCCATTGGAAAAATCGGGGCAGATCACAACATTCCCGTCATGATCGATGCGACGTTCAATACGCCCTACCTGTGCCGCTGTTTTGACTACGGTGCCAACATGACCGTGCATTCGGTGACCAAGTGGATGGGCGGGCATGGTGTCGCGATTGGTGGCGTGGTCGTCGACGGCGGCAACTTCGACTGGGGCGCTACTGACAAATACCCGACGATCACCGAACCGTATGCGCCGTTCTCGGGCATCAACCTTTGGGAGGAATTTGGCCCCGCCGCGTTTGCCACGCGTATCCGGGCCGAGGCGATGCGCGACATCGGCCCCTCGATGAGCCCGATGAACGCGTTCCTTCTGCTGCAGGGCATCGAAACGCTGTCGCTGCGCATGGACAAGCACATGTCCAATACGATGGAGCTGCTCGACTACCTGTCAAATCATGACCAGGTTTCGTGGGTCAATCACCCCTCACTCGCGTCGCGTTCGAGCCACGAACTCGCGAAAAAGTACCTGCCGAAAGGTGCCGGTTCCATCATCAGCTTTGGAGTAAAGGGCGGCCGTGAGGCAGGCAAGGCATTTATCGAGAACTGCGAACTGGCCTCTCACCTGGCGAATGTTGGCGATGCCAAAACGCTGATCATTCACCCGGCAACGACGACACACTCACGCATCGATGCTGACGCATTGGTCGCCGCCGGCATTACCGAAGACATGGTCCGCCTGTCGGTAGGACTCGAGGATGTCGCCGACATAAAGGCTGACTTCGAGAATGGGTTCAGGGCAGCCAAACGCTTCGCGAAAGGCTAGAACATGTATTTCGAGATCAATGACAAGCAGGTATTTGCGACGACCGGTGGCAAACCCTTCGACAACAGCAAACCGACCATCGTTTTCCTGCATGGCAGTGGCTTCGATCACACGGTGTGGAACCTGCAATCGCGTTTCTTCGCATTTCGCGGTTACTCGGTTCTGGCGCTCGATCTGCCAGGCCACACCAAATCCGAAGGACCACCGCTCGAATCGATCGAAGTTATGGCGGACTGGTTGCACGACATCTTTGAGTCGCTCGACATCAACGACGTCTCGCTGGTCGCGCACTCGCAGGGTTGCCTGGTAGGGCTTGAACTTGCCTCGCGCTACCCGGACCGCCTGCGTTCCGTGTCCTTCATAACCAGTGGCCTCGAGACTCCCGTAAATGATGCATTGCTGAGTGCTGCGCGAGAGAAGCCCGAGTCCGCCATCGCGATGATGCTCGGCTGGGGCTTTGGCTCGGCCGGCCACCTGCACCAGGGACCGATCCCCGGCAACTCGATGGTATCGGGAGGACGTAAGATCATGCGCGGCAATACACCGGACGCACTGTCGACAGATCTCCATGCCTGCAACAACTACAAGAACGGTGTTGCTGCTGCCGAAAAGGTAAACTGCCCGACCCAGGTCATCGTGGCCGGCAAGGACCGCATGGCGCCGAAAAAGGCAACTGACAAGCTGATCGAACATTTGAGCGGCCCCGCGGTCGCGGTGATCCGCGAGAGTGGTCACATCGTCCCGCAGGAAGCGCCCAATAAATGCCGTAGCCTGCTTAAAGACTTCATATTCAAGAACAACCCCACAACGTAGAAGCCAAAAATGTACGAAATCAACAGCGCCGCCATCATTGGGGCGGGCACCATGGGCCTCGGAATCGCGGGACAACTCGCCAATGCGGGCGTACAAGTCCTGCTACTCGACATCCCGGCCGACGGTGAGAATCGCAACGCCATTTGCGAACGCGCGCTCGAGCGCCTGCTGGACGAGAACCAGCCGGGACTGCTGCACAAAGATCTTCTCGAGCGCATCACGATCGGCAACATCGAAGATGACATGGCGAAACTCGCTGACGTCGACTGGATCGCGGAAGCGGTGGTCGAACGTCTCGACATCAAGAAGTCACTGTACCGGGAGATAGACAAATACCGTAAGTCCGGTTCAATCATCTCTTCAAATACATCGACCATTCCGATCTCCCTGCTGGTCGAAGACATGCCAGTCACTTTTCGTGAGGAATTTGCGATCACGCACTTCTTCAACCCGGTACGCGTCATGCGTTTACTGGAGCTGGTGCGTGGTACTCAAACACGCAGCGACGTTATAGAGTGCCTCGGTCATTTCTGCGAACGGCGGCTCGGCAAGGGCATCGTCGTCTGCAACGACACACCAGGCTTCCTGGGCAATCGCGTCGGTGTCTTCGCCATCCAGAAAGCGCTGCACACAGCATTCGACATGGGCCTGAAACCTGAGGTAGCCGACGCCATCTTCGGCCGGCCGATGGGCATTCCCAAGACCGGCGTGTTCGGGCTCTATGACCTTATCGGCATCGACCTGATGTCGGACGTCGCCAAGAGCCTGGTTTCGATTCTTCCCGCGGACGATGTTTTTCATGGCGTGTCTGCCGAGATTCCCGTAATGGTCCGGATGATTGAAGACGGACTGATCGGCAATAAGGGCGGAACCGGTGGTTTCTATCAACCCGCCGACACCGCGGCAGGTCGCAGTCGCAAGACACTGGACTTCAATAGCTTCGAGTATCGGGACCATGACGCGGGCAAACCACAGGTCGCCGTCGACGCAGAGCTGGCAGGTGACTTCACGCTACTCCTGCAACAAGACGACGACTACCGCACCTATGCATGGGAGATTCTGGCCAGCACCTTGTGTTACGCGGCAGCACTCATTCCTGACGTGAACGAATCGCTTGTCGCTGTCGATGACGCGATGAAGCTGGGTTACAACTGGATCCAGGGTCCGTTCGAAATGATCGATGCGATTGGAGTCGACCAGTTCGTCGCACGGCTCGAGAAGGATGGCCGCGATATTCCCGATTTTGTACGCACAGCCATGGGCAAGTCGTTTTACCGCTGCAATGGTGGCGAGCTTCAGTACCTGCTTGCCGATGGCAGTTATCAAACGCTGCGACGCGCAAAAGGTATTCGGCGCTTCAGCGAAGAACGCCGGACGTTGACGCCGCTCGAAGAGAACGCCGCTGCAAGTTTTTTTGAGCTCGAGAACAACGTTGGACTCGTTGAGTTTCACAGCAAGGCCAATGCGCTGGGTCCGGAATCCATGCAGCTCCTCGAGGCAGCCGTCAAGCACGCATCGGCAAAGATGACCGGGCTCATCATTCATAACGATGCCCAGCACTTCTCCTGCGGGGCGGATTTGCAGAGCATTCTTGGCTTTGTCGCCAACCAGGACATGGAAGGCCTCGATAGCTTTCTCGATCACTACCAGCGGACGCTGGCCTCGATGAAATATGCCCCGATTCCTGTGGTCGCTGCGCCTTCAGGCCTGTCGATGGGGGGAGGATTCGAGGTCCTGTTGCACGCTGACAAAGTCGTTTTCCATGCGAACTCGGTTACTGGGCTGGTCGAATCCCTGGTCGGCGTCGTTCCGGGCGGTGGTGGCGTCAAGGAGATGCTGTACCGCTGGTACGAGCGTGAGGGCGACATCACAAAAGCTGCCTGGAACGCCTTCATGAACATCGGCTACGGCAAGACCGCACGATCTCCGCTCGAGGCAGAACCACTGGCCATGTTCCGCAGTGACGTTGATGACTACATCATGAATCGCGACCGCCTTCTCGACACCGCGATGTCAGCGGTCATGGGGATGGCGCCGGATTACGCCGTAACAAGACGTACGCCGCTCGCGATGCCGGGCCGCGACGTCTGGGCCGAAATGCGTGAATGGCTACAGAAAGCGCACGAAAAAGGACATCTGACGCCGCATGACGTCACGACAGGTGCTCAAATAGCCATGATCGTTACCGGCGGGGGCATAGACGCGGGCACCGAGTTGACCGAAAATGACCTCTTTGCGCTCGAGCGCGAAGCATTTGTGACCCTCGGCAAAACCGTACAGACGAGGGACAGAATTCAGTTCATGCTCGAGAACGGTACACCACTACGAAACTGACCAGACTATGAAATACGACGCCCCGATTCAGGACATGCTCTTTCTTCTCAACGAGTGGATAGGTATCGATCGCCTTACCTCGCTGCCCGGCTACGAGGAAGTTGATGCCGATCTCGTCGAAGCCATTCTCGAGGAGGCCGGAAAGTTCGCCAGTACCGAACTGCTCACGATTAATCGCGAAGGCGACGAGCACGGAGCTGTGTTTGAAGACGGTTCGGTGCGCACTCCGCCAGGCTTCAAAGAAGCCTATACGCAGTTCATCGAAAATGGCTGGACTGGTATCGATGCGGATCCCGACCACGGCGGCCAGGGGCTACCGACACTGCTGCAGAATTTTATCGACGAGATCATCGGCGCGACGAATGTCTCGTTCAAGCTTTACTGCGAACTCAGCCACGGTGCTTATCACCTGATCGATCACGCGGCATCCGACGAAATTCGTGAACTGTACCTGCCGAAGATGGTCGAGGGCACGTGGTCTGGCACTATGTGCCTGACCGAACCTCAATGCGGAACAGATCTCGGCTTGCTCAACACGAAGGCCGAGGCAAACTCAGACGGTACCTACAAGATTAGTGGCGCGAAAATTTTCGTATCGTCCGGCGATCACGACCTGACAGAAAATATTCTGCACCTTGTCATTGCCCGGATCGACGGCGCGCCAGCAGGTACGAGAGGCATTAGCCTGTTCCTCGTTCCCAAGTTCCTGGTTAACGACGACGGATCATTGGGTGAGCGCAACGAAGTTCATACAGCGTCTATCGAACACAAAATGGGCATTCGTGCTTCCGCGACCTGCACGCTGAACTTTGACGGCGCGAAAGGCTACCTGATTGGTGAAGAAAACCGCGGTCTCGCAGCGATGTTCAAGATGATGAACATCGAACGCATTACCGTGGGTCTGCAAGGACTGGGCATGTCCGAAATCGCGTATCAAAATGCGCTCGACTACGCCCAGGAGAGGACCCAGAGCAAAGCACCGGCGCCACGCCCCGATGACAGCAAACCCGCAGACCCGATTATTTTCCAGCCGGAAATGCAACGACAGCTGCTGACGATTCGTTCGCAGGTCGAAGGCGCGCGCGCAATGGCTGTCTATGCTGCCCTTAACGTCGACATCATGGAAAGGTCGACAGACGAAGCGGCGGTAGCCGACGCGCAGAACCTTGTTGCGTTATTTACACCCGTCATCAAAGCCCATTTCAGCGACCTCGGCATGAGTAGCACACTCTCAGCCCAGCAAATATTCGGTGGACACGGGTACGTGCGCGAACATGGCATGGAGCAACTGGTGCGCGACTGCCGCATTGCACCGATCTACGAGGGTACCAACGAGGTGCAGGCAATTGATCTGGTCGCGCGCAAGCTGACTGGCAAGACCGGCGAGTTCGCCAGCCGGTTCATGGATGATTGGCAAAAATACCTGGCTGAACATGCGAATGACGAGGACCTTGCCACACTTGTTAGGCCTGCCGCTGCGGC
Organism: Woeseiaceae bacterium; assembly: GCA_013138675.1. Lineage (GTDB taxonomy): Bacteria > Pseudomonadota > Gammaproteobacteria > Steroidobacterales > Woeseiaceae > UBA1847. The sequence continues at coordinate 9,008 of WTCH01000225.1, forward strand.
GCTGCAAAGCCTGATTGAAACAACGGGATGGGTGCGGGACAAGCTGCAGTCTGACGAAGCGACAGCACGCGGTGCTGCCTCACAGTACCTGCGGCTATTCGCACTGACGATCATTGCCTGCTTCTGGGTCCAGGTCATCGTTAGCATTCGTGACAAGAGCGGTGCGTTTTACGACATGAAGCGCAAAGTTGCGCACTTCTATATGCAGCAAGTCCTGCCGGAAACAGCAGCAATAGCGACAACGATTGTGAATGGGGCCGAGGCACTCGCCAATATCAGCGTTGACGAATTGACCGGCTAGGCTTTCATCTCATCCGGAATTGCGATCTGCGGTTTAAACCAGGGCGCTTCGCAGACTACGGCCGGGCGATCTCCTGAAGGCGAGTCGACAATAAGTTCCGAGCCGACGTCCGAGTGCTCCACTGCGACGTTCGCCCAGCCAATATTGCGTTCCAGTCGCGGTGAGTGTGCGCAACGGGTCACGTGGCCGATTCTCTTCCCGTCCACGGAGATGTCCCAGAATTCCTCGTTGGGCACGGCCAGCGCGTCGCCATCTATTTCGATGCCGACAAGCCGCCGACCGGCCCCTTCGGCAGCAATCTTCCGCAACGCGGCTTTGCCGACGAAGTCACCGGGTTGATCGAAATCAACGAATCGCCCCATGCCTATGACATAGGGATTGTCGTCTATCGTGATATCGGACGCGTAGGAAAGCAGACCACCTTCGATGCTTCGAATTGTCGATGGCGCCATCGGCGCGATGTTGTACGGCTTGCCCGCTTCCATGACGCGTTCCCACAACGCATCTCCATATTGGCTGTCGCGCAGGTACAGCTCGTAGCCGAGTTCCCCGCTCCAACCAGTGCGCGAGACAACGAGCGGTATG
>WTCH01000166.1 GCA_013138675.1 Woeseiaceae bacterium
TTCCTGAAGATTATCAGTAACTAACAGTTCGCGATAGGCATGGAAGTGATCCGGTTCGTCGGGCGACAGCCCGTCGGTCAGTTCGAGTTGACCTGCCGGGACAATTACCGTCGCGCCATCGGCCGGATCGATCTGCGTGTGGCACATGGTGCACTGCCTGTCGATTTGCACACCGTTGCCGTCGAGTATCGGCAGGCCCGCGGCGTCAAACTGCGGACGCGGCAGGCTCCACAGTGGGTGCAGGACCGATTCGTAGTTGATGATGCTGCGACAGTGCGCCTGCCAATCCTGCTGGCAAGCGAGCGATGTCGGCGATAGTGTCGTCAAGTCTGTGTACAGCATGTCGATGTCCAGGTTGTTGGCACGGACCGTCGGATCCGCAGTCCAGACATCGCGGTAAACCGCATTCATCGACGGCTCAACTGAAGTCGTCGCATCGCAAACGCCGCCGGCGTTCGTGCAAGTCACGCGAGCACGCACTTCGGCCATAGTCTCGCCCGGAGTGCCGATAAACCACTGCGGATCTGTGTTGGGAAATTCGAACCAGCCTGCCTGGGCGCCTGCATACGCCGAGTCAAACGCGTCGTAGCGACCGTGCGAGAGTCCGCTGTTGCCGAAGTGGCAACCCTGGCACTTGAGCTCCTGGCCCGGACGCAGGGAAATCCAGTTCTCGTGACGTTCCGATATGCGTTTGCCGTTCTCGTCCGTCACACTGATCTGAAACGCGATATTTGCCGGGACCTTGACCATGACTGAACCATCCGGCTCGATCATCGAGTAGGAGATGACCTCCTTCATGCCAAACTGGGTCGTTACGCCGAACGCCGTGTCGTCGAGATCAACAAGATCATCGTCCGGGATAGACACAGCTTTCTCAATACGCAGGAAGCGTGCCGGTCGGGCCGCAGCTGCCGTCTGCAACGGGTCAGCCATTGTCGGGATGTCGACGACGGCACCACCGTCGAAGTCATACACATTGCGAATGTTCAACACAGCCTCGCCTGCATCGGCGATCGTCGGGTCCAACTGGAATGTATTCATGCCGTCAGGGATGGCCGGCGGCGCGATTTTCGGGTCGGCGGCCACAACTTCGGTGAATATGAAGCCTTCCTCACCGGGCACGATTGGCAACTGTGTATCGTCGCGCGGATCGTACATCCATATGCCATAGAGCGGCGGGGCTACGACATACGTGCCCACATCGGGTGCTACGGGGTTGTCTGGATCAGGCTGTACGAACAACATCGCCAGGCGATCCGGCGTACAGGGAGTGATGCGTGTGTCATCCGTCAGCGGGTCGCCATCATCCATCAGCTGCTCAAGCAGGCGACACTGACTCCAGCTCACAATAAGGCGACCACTTCCGTCGAGAATCGGGTAGACCGATGCAAAGCGCCCGCCGGGTGACGGCACGCCGGGTTCGGTAGATACCTGGTTGATCGTGGCATCTTCCTGGGCCGGTCCATTGAGAATGCCAATGTTTGACGCGAGTGGCTGGGTATTTTCGAGGTACTGTGGTGTGTCGATTGCAATGAGTTCACCGCCACCTTCAGTGTCCGTGAACGGGCGAATGAGCACCATGATACGACCGTCTTCAAGCTCACGCGGCTGCATAAACTGAATGATTTCGCCGTTGGTACCCGTTGCATGACTCTGTGCACCGTACAATAATTCGAGCGCCGAACCGTCCGGGTTCATCCGGTACAGGTTCACCTCATCATTGTTGCCAGCGTGATCCCAGCGCGAGAACACGATCTGGCCATTGCCCATTGGCGCTGGATCCAGGTCATGACTCTGGTTGAAAGTGAGCTGCTCAACGCCGCTGCCATCATCGTTCATGACGTGGACACTGAACGCAAACTCGTTCTGGTCTTCGTCCATCGCCGGGAAGCCGGCCTTGCCTTCGTCCAGCAAGACGGCCTGCGAACGCGTCTGACGGGTCGACGTGAAAATTAGGCGTCCGTCCGGCAGGTACTTCGGCATGATGTCGTGGCCGATTTCTGCAGTCAGGTCAGACTTGATGACACGCTCCAGGACACTGCCATCGAACGTGAACTTCCAGATATTCCATGTAGGAAGGTCTTCTTCATCTGCATTCGGATCAAATGGATAGCGCATAGCGAAAACGAGAGCGCTGCCATCGTAGGCGATTTCGACGTCGCGGACAGCGGCCAGACCCTGGGTCAGTTCGCCGGTGATGTTGATCGCTTCGGCACTCGCCGAGGCGCGATCCCGATAGAAAAGGTCTGCGCCGAAATCGAACGTAATCTGCTCGCGTAGATCTTCCTGTTCAAAGTCACCGTTGTCATCCACGGGAATAGGTGCACGAATATAGGCGAGCGGAAAATCGATAACGACAGGATCCGCATCCTGTCCCGTACCGATACTAACTCCGTCTCCCTGACTGCACGCAGCAATAGCCGCCGCCGCTGTAATCAGCGCAGCGAATCGAAATCCATGTCGAGATTGCCTGTTCATAATTCTGTATACCTCGGTCTTCCTGGCGAGCCGCGAGGAATGGGTTAGTTTGGACGCGTAGCCTCTTCTATACCGTTAACGCGATCACAATCCGCACGTCAGTATAGGTGAGGTGCAGAAGCCGATGTAATGTCGAAAAAGGGCGACAGTACGCAAAGTTAAATGTCCTTATTGACTCTGAATTGGTGCTTGCCCTACTACACGTGACAAAACCGGAAACGGTTCCACAAGATATTTTCTTGCGTGTTTGCGAAAGTGTGTTTCAGCAACAGCCTGAAGCCACGCGAACACTACGTCGTTTGCACTTTGTTGTTCGGATCCACGTCACTTTCTGACCCTGTCTCCCTTCGG
>WTCH01000047.1 GCA_013138675.1 Woeseiaceae bacterium
TCGACCGGCGCGAACTCGGCGTGCTGGCTTCGGCGGGCGCACTCGAAGAACTCGAAGGTCATCGCCACAGGGCGCGCTGGGCTGTTGCGGGTGTTGAGAAGCCAACACCATTGTTGACGTCAATGGAGCGCTACGAGGCAGTGCCGTTACTCAGGAAGCCGACAGAAGGGCAGGACATTGTCGCGGACTACCAGAGTCTCGGCCTGACGCTGGGCAGGCACCCGATGCATCTATTGCGGCACAGGCTCGATCGCTACCGTTATTTGCAGGCGGAGCGCATGCCAGACCTGCCAACAGGAATGGCAGTCAGTGTCGCGGGTCTCGTCATTACAAAGCAACGGCCGGGTACGGCAAGTGGTGTTATTTTCGTGACGCTCGAAGACGAGACGGGCCACATCAATCTTGTTGTCTGGAAACAGGTAGCTGAGCAGTATCGTGCCGCGTTACTGAATGCGAAGCTGATGGGAATTCAGGGCGAACTACAAATTGAAGGCGAAGTCATTCATGTAATCGCGAAACGGCTCGTGGACCATACCGATATGTTGGGGAATCTGGCCGTGACGTCGAGGGACTTTCGCTAGTCGCGCTGACTACGTGCCCTCGGGGTGCGAGCAGCGCTCTTACAGGTCTTCGTCGATATTGAAGTTGTAGGTACTGTCCAGCTCTTCGTCTACCTGGCGTTGTTCATTGAGTTCTTCGAGACGGCGGTGAACTTCCTTTTCCTTCGGTTCGCCCTCGGCCTCGCCCGATTCTATTTTCTCGACAAGTTTTTCAACGTCAAGCTCGGCCGTGAAGTCACCGACCGTGTCGATATCAGCGGCATCCGCGGAAAGCACCACAGTGTCTTCCGATTCTCCGATCGTATCGACACTATCGTCGACATCTTTTTTGTCGTTACCGTTACCAACTTCACCGTTCATTGCCTGCACCTCACAACAATCAGATCATAGACAGCACGCCATAGCGGGCGAGTTTTGATTTATATACCGCGAAAAAATAGACTGCGCAAGCGACGGTTTAACGAATAAGGTTATTGATCTCGAAAATCGGCAAAAGGATGGCCAAAACGATGGTCATGACGACGGCACCCATCAAAACGATGAGCAGCGGTTGCAGGATGCCGAGCAGTGTCGCGATCAGTCCATCGACCTCACGCTCCTGGTAATTCGCGGTTCGCGAGAGCATATCTTCGAGCTTGCCGCTTGTTTCGCCACTGGCAACCATGTGAATCATCATTGGTGGGAATAACTTGCTTGCGGCAAGCGAGCGACTGATCGAAGCGCCTTCGCGGACCCTGAGCGTGGCTTCATTGACGGCATCACGCATAGGCAGGTTCTCGATGACCTCCGCAGCAATCTTGAGTGCGTCAAGAATAGGTACGCCACTGCCGGCGAGGATGCTGAGCGTGCGCGTGAATCGGGCCGTATTGATACCGCGTGTAAGGCGGCCGGCTATGGGCAACCGCATTAGAGTTCTGTGGTAGCTGCGCTTGGGCCCGTCCCGTTGCAGTAGCCACCAGATGCCATAGATAACAGCAGCGATTCCAATGATCAGGAACAGCCATTGATCACGAATGAAGTCGCTCGTTGCGATGAGCCCGCGCGTCAAGGCGGGCAGTTCACCGGCCGCGTTTTCGAATACATTGACGATGCGCGGGACAACCGTCGCGAGCATGAACGCAATAATCGCGACCGCCATCGAGACCAGTGCGATAGGATAAATCATCGCGTTGGTGACTCTTTGCCGGAGCTCCTGCCTGGCCTCGGTGTAGTCGGCGAGGCGCTCGAGAACAACGTCGAGGTGGCCCGACTGTTCACCTGCAGCAACTGTCGCGCGGTAAAGATCCGGAAATGCTTGCGGGAACTCGCTGAGTCCGTCTGCGAGCGTATGTCCCTCCATAACCCGGGATCGAACACCGAGAAGAATACTCTTTGTGCGGGGCTGGTCATTCTGTTGGGCAACCGCAAGTAAGGCCTCTTCGAGTGGCAGGCCGGACTGCGATAGTGACGCGAGTTGTCGGGTGACGAGCGCGAGTTCGGACGTCGACATGCCGCTGCGCAGGGAAAACGTGCTTTGTCGTTTTGCTTCCTTTTGCGCAACTTCGGTGACCTGGACCGGCAGCATGTGCCTGTCGCGAAGAATTTGGCGAACATGTTTCGGCGTATCGCCTTCGATCAGGCCTTTGGATTCTTTGCCGGCTTTGTCCAGCGCGACGTATTCGAATGCACCCATGGGAAATCGACTAGTCTTCGCGAGTTACGCGGAGCAGCTCTTCGATAGTTGTAGTGCCTTCGAGCACACGTCGCCGTCCGTCGGCGCGAATGCTCGGACCCATGGTCCGCGCATGGCGCTCAAGATCCTGCTCGCTGGCAAGCTCGTGAATCATGCTGCGCATTTTGTCATCAACGGCGATGAGTTCGTAAATACCGGTACGCCCGGTGAAGCCGCTGTTTGGACCTTCGCCCGGGTGATACAGCGTTGGTGGATTCGCCGGGTCGACACCGAGGAGTTCGCACTCATATTCGCGCGCTGTGTACGGCACCTTGGTCGTATCGTCGAGCACACGAACCAGTCGTTGCGCGAGTACGCCGATCAGGCTGGATGCGAGCAGGAAGGGCTCGACACCCATATCGCGAAGTCGGGTGACGGCGCCCGCCGCTGTGTTCGTATGTAGTGTTGATAACACCAGGTGACCCGTAAGACTCGCCTGTACGGCGATCTCTGCCGTCTCCAGGTCACGAACCTCACCGACCATGACCACGTCCGGATCCTGGCGGAGAATGGCACGTAAGCCGCGTGCAAAGGTCATCTCGACCTTGGTATTCACCTGGGATTGCCCGATGCCGTCAATGAAGTACTCGATCGGGTCCTCAACGGTCATGATGTTGCGGCTGTTGTCGTTGATGCGCCCGAGAGCGGCATACAGCGTGGTCGTTTTACCCGAACCGGTGGGCCCGGTGACCAGGATGATTCCATGCGGCTTGTGAATCAGGCTGTCTATGGTCTTTTGCGTTACTTCCGCCATGCCGAGCGATGTGAGCTCGAGTCGACCCGCCTGTTTGTCGAGAAGTCGTAGCACAACCCGCTCACCGTGCCCGGAAGGCATCGTTGAGACACGGACGTCGACTGCGCGGCCGGCAATTCGCAGCGAGATACGGCCATCCTGCGGCAATCGTTTTTCCGCGATATCGAGTTTCGACATGACCTTGATACGTGAAACGACGAGCGGCGCCAATGCGCGCCGGGTTTCAAGTATTTCGCGTAACACGCCGTCGACACGAAAACGCACACCAAGGCGGTTCTCATAAGGTTCGATGTGGACGTCCGATGCGTTGTCCTTCACAGCTTCGGTCAGTACGGCGTTGATGAAACGAATAATCGGTGCGTCGTCGTCGCTATCGAGGAGATCGGACGGTTCCTGCAATTCCTGTGCTACCTGGCTCAGGTCCATATGATCGTCAAGGCCATCGACCATTTGCATGGCGCTGTTGCTGCCCTGCTCATAGGACTCCTGCAGGAGCGTGTCGAAAACCTCTGTACTGACTCGAGACAGTTTTAGCGGTACACCGGCAAACCGCTGCACTTCGGCCAGGCTGACCGCAGTGGCGCCAGGCCGGCACACGGTATCGGCCGCCTCAGCTGAAAAAGCACGGATCAATACGCCATGACGTTTGGCGAACGAGAAGGGCAGGATACGACTCACCGAGCTGCTGATTTCGGACGTCACATCAGGAGCCAATTCGAGTACGATTTCGGGTTCAGTAGCCATTAGCTGTTCGGGATTCGCCTATTCCTCACTTGCGCCCGCAGCCTCTTCGCTTTCTGCTTCGCTACTTTCGCTGTCCTTACTCTCATCAAGTGGCGGAAGATCGGGTCTTTCCGCATTTCGCATCAACGCGACATCATTTTCGCCGTTTCCTCCCAGGAACTGGCGAATCTGGTTGTATTTTGCATTGGTCTCCACCGCGGCTTCCGCTGCATCGCGCAATATCTTCGGCCGAATAAAAACGTACAGTTTCGTTTTGACTTTATCCGTTTTGCGACTGCGGAACAGGTTGCCGATGAATGGAATGCTACCCAGCACGGGAACGCGTTGCTCACTCTCGCGGAGGACATCTTCGATC
>WTCH01000023.1 GCA_013138675.1 Woeseiaceae bacterium
GGTATTCTTATCGGAATCAGTATGTTATTGGCTTTCGTCGTTGCCGGAAGGGGTATTGGCGCGAGCGGCGCAATGACTCGCTTCGTTGCCTGGGTGCAGCACGGTCTGTTCCCGGCTGCCACCGAGCAAAGCGCCTACTTCGGCAAGTATTTCGCGGACGGAGCGCACCCGCTAAACGACTATGTTGTGTTTCTCATGGTTGGCTTGCTGCTCGGGAGCTTTGTTGCTGCCTGGCTAAGTGGCGAACTGCGATTTGAAGTCCTGCGTGGCCCGCGTAGCTCGGTTGCCTACCGCCTGATCCTCGCCCTTGGCGGCGGTGTCTTGGCGGGCTTCGCTGCACGCCTCGCCCGCGGCTGCACCAGCGGCCAGGGCCTGGTCGGGGGTGCCGAGTTGTCAGTTGGTGCCTGGGTATTCCTGATGTGCATATTTGCCGGCGGCTGGATGGCGGCCTGGTTTGTGAGAAAACAATGGATATGATCGCACCCCTCGCCAAGACCGGCGCAATTTCCGCCTCCATGAACCTGTGGCTGGCTGTGCCGATTGGTTTCGTATTCGGGTTCGCCCTGTTTCATGCCGGTTTTACCGACAGCCGCCGTATTGCATGGGCGTTTTATTTCAAAGACGTCGGTGTCCCGGTCGTCATGTTCTCCGCAATCGCGACCGGCATGCTTGGCCTGTGGGGCCTGAGCCTGATTGGTTTTCTGGATATCTCGAAGGTCTACATGTTGCCAACCTTCCTGATTCCGATGGCCGTGGGTGGCCTGATTTTTGGCCTCGGCATGGTTATCGGCGGCTATTGCCCGGGAACCGCGGCCGCCGCCATCGCAACCGGCAAAATCGACGCGATAGTCTTCATCGTTGGCTTCCTGATCGGCAGCCTGATCTTCGGCGATTTCTTCCCGGTCTGGGGTGACTTCTACAATAGTGATTACATGGGTGCCTTTCGACTCGATCAGTGGCTCGGTATTGGGCTCGGCACGACGGTTCTGATTGTTGTACTGATCGCGGTGGGTGGCACGATCTTCATGCGCTTTGTGCAAAACAAGGTCTGGCCGTCGACCGATGTAGATCCACAGCAAGGCCAGGTCATTAAACTGCAGGGTGCATTGATCGCCGTAGCGGTGCTGATCGGCTTCGTTTTCGCGTTCTTCCCCAGCGAGTCGTTCATCGATGATACTGTCGAGACGCCTTATTACATCGTTCCAAAGGTAATTGTCACTCCGGGAAACAGTGAATGAAACGACGTGAGTTCATCAAAGTATCCAGCCTGCTTGGCGTAAGCGCTACGGTATCGCCGGCCTTCTTGCTGGGTGGATGCGTGGCGACACCTTTGCCCGGCACCGGAGTTGTCAGCAAGACGCCTACTGTTTGCGACATGTGTTTCTGGAAATGTGCGGGCGACGTCTATAAAGAAGATGATGCGCTGTGGAAGATCACTGGCAATGAAGAGGATCTGCACAGCGGTGGACGACTGTGCACGCGCGGTACCGGTGGCCCAGGCGCCTACCTCGACCCTGATCGACTGAAGAAGCCGCTAATGCGGGTCACGGTCGACGGTCGCCAGACGTTCAAAGAGGTCTCGTGGGACGAGGCGTTGAATTTCATTAGTGAGAAAATGCAGTCGATCGCCGAGACAGTGGGACCCGAAAGAATGCTGATGCTGAATCACGGCGCGGGCAGCAGCCATTTTTTGCATTTGTTGCGCGCGTATGGCTCGGATAGTCATGCCGAACCCGCATTTGCCCAGTGTCCGGGTCCGCGCGATGTTGGTTTCAGACTGACGCTTGGCGAATCGGCGAGTTCCCCGGAGCGTACCGATATGGCCAATGCGAAATGCATTGTCCTGCTGGGCTCTCATATCGGCGAGAACCTGCACAACGCGCAAGTGCAAACATTGGCCGAGGCGCTCAATAAGGATGTCACGCTGATTACGGTCGACCCGCGCTTCTCAGTCCCGGCCGGAAAGTCCAAGTACTGGTTGCCTATCAAACCGGGTACTGACATCGCACTATTGCTTGCATGGATGAACGTGCTGATCAGCGAAGATTTGTGCGATACAGATTATCTTGAGCGCTATGCCATCGGTTTCGAGCAACTGGCCGAGCACGTTCGGGATTACACGCCTGAGTGGGTTTATCTTGAGACCGGTATCCGTCCAGAGGTGATCCGCGAGACCGCGCGGGAGATGGCGAAGGCGTCACCTGCGACGATAATCCACCCTGGGCGGCATGCGGTTTGGTATGGCGATGACACGCAGCGCAGCCGGGCTATTGCAATGCTAAATGCATTGCTGGGTTCCTGGAATCGCAAGGGTGGCTTCTATATCCCGGAAAAAATCGATCTTCCCGCCTACCCATTGCCTGATTATCCGAAGCCAACAGTGACGACAGCTGACGCCTACCCGGGCAAGTGGCCGTTTGCGAGCCAGGGGGTTACAAATGGGGCCATCGATGCGTCGATCGGTGAGGATGCTTTCTTCAAGGGCTGGCTGGTCTATGGCACCAACCTTCCACAGACGATTCCAGCTGTCGAGGCGAAGCTGAAGGCGGCAGCCGACTCGCTGGACCTGGTTGTGGTCGTGGAGACCATGCCCTCTGAAATGACCGGCTATGCAGACGTCATCCTGCCGGAGTGCACGTACCTGGAGCGTTACGACGAATTGCGAAATTCCGGTGAGCGACATCCATCACTGGCATTGCGCATGCCGGCCTTCGAGCCGAAATACGAGAGC
>WTCH01000307.1 GCA_013138675.1 Woeseiaceae bacterium
GTTGACGATAAGTGCGTACATTTCATCCATGACCTTTTCCTCTTGCCAATCTTTTGCGATACCCGGCAGTCGCATGATTCTCTGCATGATTGCGTTTTGTTCATCGCCGAGCGACAGGGCTTTCGCATAAGGCACATCGGGCGAAAACGTGACCATTGAATACAACGGAGTCCACAGCTCAGGATAGGCTTCGTGAAACCTCGCCTCAATCTTCTTGCGCAGCTGAAACATGGCGTCACCGGACAAGTCGCTCATCTCCACGAAGTTGCGTTTTGACAATTCGGCGATGGCATCCGCGTTGGGTTTGCGCCGATTTTCGTAGGCCGAAAAAATTTGGGCCCAGTCACGATCGTGCTCGTCAATCAGCGTGTTCAGTTCCGCGCAGTCCTCGAAGCCACAGTTCATGCCCTGCCCGTAAAACGGCACGATTGCGTGCGCCGCATCGCCGATCAGACCCACCTTGTTGTTGAACGACCAGGGAAACACGTGCACGAGAAATAACGGCGCCGGCTCACGTGCCATAAACGTATCGACCGGGCTCTCAAGAAGATCCATCGCGTCCGGAAATTCGGATTCGAAGAAGTGCTCGACATTCTTGCGGTCGGTTAGCGACTCGAATGATGGCTCGCCCGAGTAATTGAGGAACAAGGTGCAGGTAAACGTGCCATCCGGATTGGGCAATGCGATCAACATGAAATGCTTGCGTGGCCAGATGTGCAGCGTATTTTTCTCAAGTTGATGAGATCCGTCCGCGTTGGCAGGGATAGTCAGCTCGATATAGCACTGTGGCATGTAGCTTTGGCTGTAACTGAACCGTGGCAGGTTGTGGGCAAGACGCCGAACTTTTGAATGCGCACCATCAGCACCAAACAGGAAATCGTTCTTTACAATGACTTCGGTGTCGCCAGCTACCTGAAGTGTCCCTGCAGCTGTCTCAAAATCAACGTCGATGAGTTTGTGTTCGAAGAATGTTTGGACTCCGGACTCTGCTTCAGCGAGGTCCAGCAGATGCTCGTTGATCCGGCCGCGTGACACCGACCAGATCGCCTGGTCATCCTTGCCATACGGCTGGTAAGTGAGGCTTCCGTCCCTGCCGTGAATGGTCCGCCGGAACATCGGGATAGCCTCGTCTTTCACGGCCGGGCTAATGCCTATCCTGTCGAGCGAACGCCAGCCGCGATCGGACAGAGCGATGTTGATCGACTTGCCCTGGTAGATGTTCGTTTGCCGCGAATCCGGCCGCCCCTCAAACAGGTCGACCTGGTAGCCGTGCCGTGCCAGCACGATAGTGAGTAACGAGCCGACCGGACCACCGCCTGCAACCGAAAATTTCTTTGTGTTCGACATCACTGCCCGGACACATCTGCGAGCACTTGCCGCAGCACCTCGCCGCAGGTGTACACATCCTCAAACGAGTTGTAGAGCGGCACGGGCGCTACGCGAATCATGCAAGGTTCCCGGAAGTCGGCGATCACGCCGGCTGCTGTCATTTTGTCGAAGAATTCCCGGTCGCGCCCGGCGAAGTTCAGGGATAGCTGACTTCCGCGCTCGTGAGGCACCGACGACGTGATGATGCTGATACCCGCATCGGGAAACTCGCTTGCCAGTTCGTTGATAACAAATTCGAGATATCCGGTCAGCTTCTCGCTTTTTTTACGCAGCACCGGTATGCCGGCTTCAGTAAAAATATCCAGCGATGATTTTATGACTGCCATCCCGAATATCGGCGCATTGCTGAGCTGCCAGCCTTCCGCGCCCGGCATTGGCTTGAAGCCGCTCTCCATCATGAAACGAGTGTCCTTGTCATGACCCCACCAACCGCCGAAACGCGGCAGGTCGAAATCTTCACCATGCTTCTCATGCACGAAGATGGCGCCGGCATTGCCCGGTCCCGAGTTCAAATACTTGTAAGAGCACCAGGCGGCAAAGTCGACGTCCCAGTCGTGCAGCGAAAGCGGCACGTTGCCTGCCGCGTGCGCAAGATCAAATCCCGCAATGGCGCCGACCGCGTGGGCCGCTGCCGTGATCTTCGGCATGTCGAATAACTGCCCGGTCAGGTAATTGACGCCGCCGAAAAAGACCAGCGCCAATTCGTCTGCGTGCTCGTCAATCGCGGCGAGGATGTCCTCCTCGCGGATGACGCCCTCCCCGTCGCGTGGGCTGATTTCAATAATGGCATCGTCAGGATCGTGACCATGAAATCTCGTTTGCGTCTCGAGCAGGTAACGGTCCGACGGGAACATCCGTCCCTCGCTGATGATCTTGTATTTGGAATCGGTCGGCCGATAGAACGACACGAACAACAGGTGCAGGTTGGTCGTCAGTGAATTCATGCAGACCACTTCCGACGGCTTCGCACCCACAATCCCGGCCATCGGTTCGCTCAGCAGCTCGTGATAGCTGTACCAGGGGTTGCGGCCCTCGAAGTGCCCTTCAACACCGAACCGTGCCCAGTCTTCGAGTTCTATCTCAATAGCTTCCCTCGCGGTCTTGGGCTGCAGGCCGAGAGAGTGGCCGGTCAGGTAGACCGAGTTGTCGCGGCCAAAATCGGGAAAATGAAATTTGTCCCGATAGCTGCCAAGCGGATCGAGTTCGTCCTGCTGCAGGGCGAACTCACGTGATGCGACGTAATTCACGGCAATGTAACCCAGCCTTCGGGAGGCTCCTTGCCTGGGTGAACAGCACTGCATTTCGGGCAGGTCCGTGCGTCTTGATCCGCGTAAAAGGACTCATACAAAGGCGGCAGGTCTTCGACGATTGACTGCAACAGTACCTCTGCGCGGTGCACCAGCGCTCCGCACTCAAAGCAATACCACTCGAAAGCGTCTTTTTCAGCCGGCGGCCGCTTGGGTTCGATGACGAGGCCAACGCTGCCTGCCATGGGTCGTTGCGGCGAATGCCGGACATGCGCTGGTAGCATGAATACCTCGCCTTCCCTGATCACGACATCGTAGAAATCGCCGTTATCGTGAATCTTCAGCACCATGTCGCCCTCGAGCTGATAGAAGAACTCCTCCACCGGGTCATCGTGATAGTCCGTGCGCTGGTTCGGCCCGCCCACGACAAACGCCATCAATCCGGTGTCTTCCCAGATCAGCTTGTTGCCGACAGGCGGCTTCAGCAGATGACGATGTTCATCGATCCACTCTTTGAAATTGAATGCTGACAATTTGCTCACAACAACCTGCTCATGATAATCCGTTCATGACGATCTCCTCGCGCGTCATCTTATACTGAGTGGCGCGACGCTGTTTCGAGATTCGCGCACTACGCTCATTGCCGTCAGCGCGGAGGACTTCGGGTTGCCCGGCAGCGGCCGACCGCTAATGCGAAACTCGAAGTGGCCGAACGCACCTTCAGCAATGACTTCATGGATATTCTCACTGACGCCCGGGTCAGCGATCAGCTCAGCCGATGTCTCGTCGAATCCGATTCCGGCCAGCGCGACCGAGGCCGCAACATTGGCGTTTTTTGGGTATTGCAGCGCCGCATCCCTCGCGCTGCCTGAAAAATGCACGGCCGGCTCCGTGAGGTTGGAAAGATCCAGATTGTCCTCTGCCGGCGAACCAACCCAGCCATGTGGCGGCTTACGGCCGCGGTAGACGACGCTGTCGAGGCCACCGATTCTGGCCGCCGATAGCGCATCGAGCGCGCCGATGGCGCCGGACACGACCTTGAGCTGCGCACCCCCGTCTTGTGCCGCACTCATGAGATCGTCGAAAAGCACCTGGTCGGCCAGCGCGCCTGACGACACGGAAATCAGATCGATACCTGATCGCAAGACCTGTTCTCCGTGCTGTCGCAGCGCGCCGTGGCCCGCGCAGTCAAAGACGGCATCTGGTAGCTCGGGCATATCGCCGACTGAATTGACCAGGACGACTTCACCGCCGAATACTTCCCTCGCCCGGTCTTCCCAACCCGGCTCGATGACGGCAATAGAAATCCGAGCACTGTCACCCAGGTGTTTTGCGGCATAACTGGCGACCGCGCCACAGCCAATGACTGCAATTTGTTCGAGGGGAATTGAGCGTCGACGGCTCGGACTCACAATTTCAATCCACAAGTCTCAAAAGCTTGCCTGATCGTCGCCTTCTCGGCTTCTGTCAGCTCCAGCATTGGCGGTCGTACGCACCCACCGACCTGCCCGAGCAACTCTTGCCAATATTTACCGAAGGCTTGCGGCTTATCCGCTGGTCTTGTCCGCGCCATCGCGTCGCGCACGGGATCGAGGCTGTCACACACGCGCCGAGCCTCGTCAAACTTCCCGGCAAAGGCCAGGCGCGTGTATTCATCCATGCGCTTGTCGTTCCTGGTCTGCAAATGGAATGGCGGCGAGGAACAGAGATAGAGATGCCACCCCAGCTCTTCGATATTGTCCAGCCAATCGTCTTCCGCCGACGTGGACACCTGGATCTTGTCCCCGACCATGTGAGTCAGTCGCACATACATCTCGCGAGGAACCGAGTATTTGATAGCGACGATATTGGGTAGATCGGCGATTCGCGCGCATTCTTCCGGCTGCATCAGGTAGCCGGAATCCGGATGGCTCCACATCGCAATGCCGATATCGAGACGATCACAGAGTGCCTTGTAATACTGATACAGCACCTCGCCGCGGTCGTGGATGAAGCTCAGCACCGGCGCATGGACCACAATGTAGTCAGCTCCGCAATTTTGTGCATGAAGCGCAAGGTCAAGGACGGTGTCGAAATTCTGATCCGAAACCGAAACGATAACCCCGGCTTTGCCGTCACACTCTTCGACCGCAACTTCAAAATTGCGCTTTCGTTCATCAAGGCTCATCGAAAAGAACTCGCCCTGCTTTCCGGCGATGAATAGCCCCTGAATATCCAGATCGTCAACCCAGTGACGAATATTCTTACGCAGGCCGGCCTCATTGAGCGAAAGGTCTTCGTTAAACGGGTTCAGTGCAGCCGCCCAGATCCCGCGCATGTTCTCGCGGGCGTAGTCTTTCGCATCATTCTTAGAGTAGTTAATGGCCATACACCCGTTTAGTATAGTGAATCTCCATATCCTATCTGACTGCTCCTATGAGTTCCTATCCAGACTTGCATCTTTATATCAACGGCGAATGGCGCAAGGCCGCCAATGACCTTCCCGTACTGAATCCGGCGACCGAAGAAGAGATTGGGCGCCTGCCTCATGCGGATAAGAGCGACCTGGACGATGCGCTCGCAGCAGCCGAGACAGGGTTCAAAGTCTGGAGCAAGGTGCCTCCGGTTGAAAGGGCCAATGTTCTTTTGAAAGCCGCGGCCATCATGCGCGAGCGGCAGGAGGAAATCGCCACCGCCATCACGGCGGAACATGGCAAGCCGCTCGCCCAGGCTCGTCTTGAAGTCATTCGGGGCTGTGAGTTTTTTGAGTGGGATGCAGGTGAAGCGACCCGAACCTACGGGCGTGTTATTCCGAGCGCGCAGGGCGTTCGATACATCGTGCATCACCAGCCGATCGGTACCGTAGCCGCGTTTTCGCCGTGGAATTTTCCGATGAGCCAACCGTGCCGCAAGGTAGCGGGCGCCATCGCCTCGGGTTGTTCAATCATTCTCAAGGCGGCCGAAGAGACACCGGCCGGTGCGCTTCACATTGCCAGGGCATTGCACGACGCCGGCCTGCCACCTGGGGTATTGAACCTCGTGTTCGGTACACCGGCCGAGATCTCCGACTATCTGATCAAGAACGACCAGGTTCGCCTGGTGGCGTTTACCGGCTCCACCGCCGTGGGCAAGCATCTCACCACGTTGGCAGCACAACACATGACCCCGGTCCTGATGGAACTGGGCGGGCACGCTCCCGTTATCGTGTGCGAAGACACCGATGTCGAAGCGGCCGCCATTAGCGGCGCTTTTCGCAAGATGCGCAACGCAGGCCAGGTCTGCACATCGCCCACACGTTTCTTCGTGCACGCAGATATTTTTGATAAATACACGGAGGCCTTCGTACGCCGTGCTGCCGAAACTGTCGTAGGCAACGGCGTTGATCCTGGCGTTGAGATGGGGCCGCTCGCCAATGACCGTCGAGTCGAAGCACTCGCTGGGTTAGTCGAGGACGCCGTCGCTCAAGGCGCAGAACTAAGAACCGGTGGCAACAGGCTGGGTGGCAAAGGCTATTTCTTTGAGCCGACAGTGCTGGCCAATGTGCCCGACGCCGCACGCGTGATGCAGGAAGAGCCCTTCGGGCCGCTTGCGATCATCAACCCCGTCACTTCACTGGATGATGGCATCGAAAAGGCGAATTCCGTGCCCTACGGTTTGGCCGCTTACGGCTTCACCAACCGGGCCGACTATGTGGACCGCATGGTCGAGGGCATCGAAGCCGGCAACGTATCGATCAACACGCTGGAGGCGTCACTGCCCGAGACACCGTTCGGCGGCGTTAAATCCAGTGGCTATGGTCGTGAAGGCGGGACCGAAGGTCTGCACAACTACATGATCACAAAGAACGTAATTCACAGCTTTTCAATTGTGTAGGAGCGGCTTCAGCCGCGACGACTGGCGGGTCGCGGCCAGTCGCGGCTGAAGCCGCTCCTACAGATCAGCGGCGAGACTCGAAAAATTCCTTGAGTACCGCGCCACACTCGTCGGCCAGCACGCCACCCTGAATTTCGAAGCGGTGATTGAACGCCGGGCTGTCGCTCAGGTCCACAGCGCTTCCGGCCGCACCCGCTTTGGGATCGTAGGCGCCGAACACAACACGTGCTACGCGCGCCTGCACAATGGCACCCATGCACATCGCGCACGGCTCCAGCGTCACGTAAAGAGTAGCGCCGGTCAGGCGGTGATTTTCTGCGGCATGGCATGCCGCTCTGAGTGCGACAACTTCTGCATGAGCGCTGGGATCGAAATCACGAATTGACCGATTTTGCCCTGCTGCGACGATGTCGTCACCGACAACAACGATTGCCCCCACCGGAACTTCACCCGCATCGCCGGCATCTTGTGCCTCGCGCAATGCGTGCGGCATAAAGTCGGTGTCTATTCCCATTCAATTGTCGACGGTGGCTTTCCTGATATGTCGTAGGTCACTCTTGATATACCGTCAACCTCGTTGATGATGCGCAACGACACATGCTCGAGGAACTCGTAGGGCAGTCGCGCCCAGCGCGCCGTCATGAAATCGATGGTCTCGACAGCTCGCAGTGCGATCACGTACTCATAGCGACGACCATCACCCATGACGCCGACCGACTTCACAGGCAGGAAAACAGCGAACGCCTGGCTGACCTCGTCGTACAAATCGTGGTTGCGAAGCTCCTCGATGAAGATGTCATCAGCGAATTGCAGTTTCTCGACGAAGTCTCTCTTGACCTCGCCAAGTACACGCACACCAAGCCCGGGCCCCGGGAACGGATGGCGCATGACCATTTCGCGCGGCAAGCCGAGTTCCATGCCGATCTTGCGCACTTCATCCTTGAACAACTCTCGTAAGGGCTCCACCAGGGACATGCGCATGTCGTCCGGCAGACCGCCGACGTTGTGGTGCGACTTGATGACGTGCGCCTTGCCCGTCTTGCTGCCGGCTGATTCGATGACGTCGGGATAAATTGTGCCCTGCGCGAGCCAGTCTATGCCTTCGAGCTTTTGCGATTCTTCATCGAACACTTCGATGAACATGCCGCCGATAATTTTGCGCTTTTTCTCCGGGTCGGACTCGCCCGCGAGAGCGTCGAAAAAGCGGTCGACCGCATTTACGCG